>JAGCLZ010000017.1 GCA_017646685.1 Bacteroidales bacterium
CTCAGTCTCTTTTTTTCTCTTTTTTAAAATATATACCGCTAACCACGCTAACCACGCTAACCGATAACCCCTTTACTGTAAAGTCTACAAGTCTTAAAGATTACTTGTAGTCTTGTTGTCTCGTAGTCTTGTTGTCCCAAAAACAATAAAAAAAAGGATATATGTGATACACCTCTACCATTGATTTTGTGTATTTTAGACTGTATTTTTCCATTTATGAAAAAAAATCTTCAAAATCTTTCCAATTTTGTGAAAAAAAATATTCCGCAAATGGTTAAAGAGATGTAAGGATTGATAAAATATAAATTTTAAAATATAAAAAGATGAATAACAAGGTTTTAAAAAGTTCAAAAGTAGAGAATGTAAATTGGTCAAAAGTAGAGAATGTAAATTGGTCAAAAGTAGAGAATGTAAATTGGTCAAAAGTAGAGAATGTAAATTGGTTGAAGATGGAAAATTACAGCGGTAGAAACGTGATTGCCTTTAGTAAAGGAGAGCTAAAGTGGAATGGTGTTGAATTGCGACTTAGCAATATGTGTACGAGTCCCATCAAGTTGGGTGATTTGGAATTTCAATCGGCCGAGGCTGCATATATAGCTTGCGGTTTTGATGGAAGAATACCACAAGCTACTGAAATTCAACACAAAATAGCTAGCATGAATAATGGTATGATGGTGAAAAGAAAGTATAGGTTTAAGAAAGAGTATGAATGGTTGGAAACAAATGGTATGCATCAATCGATTTGGAGATTGGAGTTGATGTTGTGGCTGAATTGGCAAAAATGTTTGAAGGATAGAGATTTTAGAAACAGACTACTCTCGATACCAGATAGTTATGTAATTGTAGAGAATCAAAATCGAATTTTGCGAGACAAAGGTCGTTGGGGTTGTAAAAATAAGGAGGCACAATTGGAGTGTGATAGAATTATGAAAGAGCTTGAATCTGTGGCAGATGAAGTGGGTTTGAGTAAGAAGGAAATAGAAAATAGGGCTGAACTTGGTAGTTGGAAGAAAGGCACTTGGGTAGGTAGAAATTATCAGGGTAAGATATTGATGGAATGTCGCCGTGCGTTGCGGGAGGGTACGCTTCCTAGGATAAATATTGACGATTTGAATAAGGCGGATATATATATTTTGGGTAAAAAAGTTAAGTTTGAGTTGTAAAAAAATGTGTGTTTAACTTATGTAGGGGCGTATCGCATACGCCCTTTTTTAATACATCATGAATGAAAAAAATCTTTCCAATTTTGTGAATTTTCTGTGTGAATAGTGGTTAGGTAGATGTAAGAGTTGATAAAATATAAATATTAATTAAAGTACATATTATGAAGAATATAAAAGTAATCATCTCGGATTTCGACCAAACTCTTTTGGACACAAAAAGCGTTGGAGCATTGCGTGCTCAGTCGGGAAAAATAAAGGAAGTGGTGTCTATCGCTAAAAATTTTGAGTTGTACCACGGGTGGCGAGAGGTGTTTGAAGGTTTAAAGGAAAGAAAAATAACATTTGGGATACTCAGCCACGGTACAAAAACGTATCTCGAACCTTTGCTAAAGAGAAATAAAGTGCCTGCCGAGTTTTTGCTAAGTCGCTACGGTTTATTTCAAAAATGGCCCAACCTTAAACCTGTCCCTAAGTCCGAACTGCTAGAGCAATCTTTGCAGTTACCTATTATGCAAGATATTAAGCGTGAGGAGATACTATATATCGGCGACCAAGCTAACGATATTTCTCAGGCTCATAAGTTTGGATGTCGTGCTGCTGCTTGCATTTGGGACACCGAGGATAAGTTGGAGAATATTTTTGCTCAAAACCCCGACCTCGTGCTAAACCACCCGACGGATATTCTTAGGGCAGTGTAGACCCCAAGTCCACAAGTCTTAAAGATTACTCGTTGTCTCGTTGTCTTATTGTCCCAACATTTTGTGAAAAAAATATTTTTAAAATGGTTTTTAATTTGAAATAAACATATCATATATATGATTTATAATATAAAAAATAAATCTGAGGGAGTGGTGAAGAACAGTAGCCAACCCTCGCAGGAAGAAAAAAGCAGTGTGGTCAGGTTCTTGACCAACAGGAGTAAACAAGGAGTAAGAGCTACCTTGGAGATGTTCGAAAATGATACCCAAAGTGCTCAAGTGCAGCAAGTATGCCAACAATTGGCAGAGCTTGACCCTGCTGCCGAAGACTACCAATCTCGCAAAACCAATCTTAAAGCTCAGTTGCCTTTGTATGCCTATTGTGGTTATAATGAGGCAGATAACAGAAGCGAAGAGTTTGTAAGTAATGGCAACGTGATTATAGACCTTGATGGTCTGGAGAAGGAAACATTGGAGAACTGCAACCAGCTGGTCAAGAAGTGGAACGTGGCTACCAAGGCTCAAAAACTTTTGCTACTGCACCTAACGCCTAGTGGTAGAGGATTGCGAGTAGTGTTTCGTGGTAATCCCGAGTGGGATATGGTTCAAAATCAGCTTCAGTTTGCTAAGGAAACGGGTATAGCCGCAAGTTTATTGGACACTGCCGTAAAGGATTTTAAACGACTAAGCTACATAGTGCCAGATAGTTATATATATTACATAAATAGAGATATGCTTTTTGGTGCTCCAGGCGAACCTTTGAAAGAGTATAAACACAATGCCGATACTACTACGGCAAGAGAAGTTAGTAGTACTAATAATAATTTATTAATCAATATTTTAATGAAAAAAAATTCTACAATTGAAATTAATCGAGAGCTTGTTGACAACTATTTCAATAAGCACGGGTACAAGAGGAGGCAAGGACAACGCCACAACGCCGATTTAGAGTTCGGTCGTACATTGAAGTATTATAATGTGCCTGAAAATGAGATAGGTGAATACTATCGATACTATATAAGTAAGTATGCCTCAGAGGGTATACTTGAGGGTGATGACCCTATAGAGACTCGTGAGGGATATGATGCTGTACTATGGGGGTATAATCATAATACTGCCCAAGATTCTGAACCTGAAGCATGTACAACTACGCCAACAAATTGTGCAGAGCATACTTCGGATGCTGTGGCCCCGTTCTACCATTGTTCGTGGCAACAGCTTGAGAATGACTTCAATAACACGGCTTTCCTTGTTGACGAACTAAACAAGATAAAGCTGCCAAAGGCGATGGAAGCTACATTGAAACCAATTGTGAAAGATGAACGCCAAATGGCATCAACTATACCTTCGTTCTTTGCAATATACACTGCTGCAAGTACTTATATGAATCATACTACATATACTACATCACAAGAGGGTGATAAGAAACGCATTGCGTTGAATACACTTGTAAGTGGTTCATTTGCAAGCGGTAAAGGTAATATCGAAAAAATAGTTCGCTTGTGGTCAAAAAAACTTCGAGAAGAAACTCGTAAATATGAAGTCGCTCATAAAGAATGGAAGAAAGCAGTAAAAAGAGCTGAAAAAAATGGTGAAGAACTTGATTTGCCTGAACCTGTCAATCCTACTCTCTTTATGGGTGGTGATATAACTGAAGCTGCCATTAAGCACGTGCTGGAAAGAAGTAATGGGTATCGGTTGCTTACTTATACGAGTGAAGTAGATAGTGTGGGTAAAAATAAATCGAACTTTTCGTTGAGTACAGCTACGTTGCGAAAACTATATGACAGTGAGAACCTTGACTATTCAAGAGCGGGTAATGCTCAGAATAAAGTAGGAGAATGGGATAACGACCAAACTCACACTGTGCCAGGGCTGGCCAACTATATCTTTTGTGGTACTCCTATGGCTATAGCTAAGTTTTGCCCAATGGAGAGTGCAGAAGATGGTACAGCATCCAGACAGATATTGTGCGAAATAGAAGATGTAGTTTTTGGTAAAAAACCTCTGGATTATCCTTACAATTACGTAGATAATCTGAAAGTAATAGACCCCGTTTGTAATGCTCTATTTAAGTGGGATGGTAATATGTATGTTCAGGAACTTGTAGAGCTTATGTATGATTGGGATGCTCAATGGACTGATTATGCACGTGCTATAAACGATGTAGCTGTTGATAAACTTAAACGTCGAGCTTCGGAGCTTGGGTTGCGTATAGCATTAACGGACTATGCTGTCAAAGCTATCGAGGCTGGATATACTTTTAGTGGTGGTAGTTATAAGAAGAAAGGTAAAGCGTGTACTGCTCCTAAAGTATCGGAAGATACTAAGAATCTATTTATATTTGCGTCTAACTATATAATGATGAAGCAGATAAAATATTATGGTGCTCGTGTAAGAGAGATAAGTAAAAAAGCTATAGATTATTATACATATAGTGCATCAGTTGCTAAGGGTGGTTATTTTGATAAACTTCCTGAGATATTTACGGATGATGATATGGCTATATATTATAGAAGTAAAGGAAGTAGGAAAGTAGCACGTTGTAAATGGAATAAGCACAATATGATAAAGAATTTAGGTGATGGTAGGTATCAGAAGATATAACCATGGAGGGGCGAATGCGATTCGCCCTTTTTTGTGTCTACAAGTCCACAAGTCTTAAAGTCTTAAAGATTACTTGTAGTCTCGTAGTCTTGTTGTCTTGTTGTCCCTAATTCCGTGTAGGGGTTAACGGTTAACGGAGGTTAGCGAGGTTAGCGGTATATGTTTTTTTGTCGAAAGTCTACAAGTCCACAAGTAACTCGTTGTCTTGTTGCCTTGTTGTCTTTTTTTGTTTGTGACGTATATTACCCCTACTCGGTTTTCTTGAATTGAAATTTCTTTTCCTCGCCACGCACCAATCGTCCGATATTTTTGCGATGGGTAATAACAATGAATATTGCCACTCCCAAGGCAAAAAAGAAGAGTATGAGATGAAAATCTTCGGTGCGGTACACCGCATTGAGGGTGTATACCACGGGGAAACATACAGCGGCAGTAATGCTACCAAGTGATATGTATCGCCAAATCAAGAATACTACCACAAAGATAATCAGAAGGATAAGAAAAATATCGTGATACAGATATATAAGTACTCCAAGCATTGTGGCCACGCCTTTTCCGCCACGAAACTGTTCGTACACAGGAAACACGTGCCCAAGCACCACTGCTGCCGCTGATGCTATACCAAAGAGTTCCATTTCGCTACCTTCGAGAAAGGCTTGCACAAAAATACTGCTCAACCATAGGGCGAACCATCCTTTCAACACATCGATTACAAACACTATGATGCCTGCCCGTAGTCCAAGTACACGTATGGTGTTGGTGCTTCCAGCGTTGCAACTACCTTTGGTGCGAACATCCACACCGTAAAATATTCGGCCTATCCATATCGACGGACTGATGCTGCCTATCAGATAACTAACCATCAATCCCAATGCTATACATACTATTTCCATTGTCGTTTATTATTTTATTTTTCGGCTGTGAGTTTTTTAGTACTACGAGATTTTTGGTTCATTTTCATCTTCCAAGGCTGTACCATCGGAAATGGTATTTTAATAATACCTTTTCAAAAAAAGAAACTCATTACCCATTACTCTATACCCACTACTTCTATTATAGATTTTGCAAAGATACGACTTTTTTTAGTATTGACAGACATATTTTGGAATTAAAATCGAAAAATATTATTTTTATTGCATTTTTATTGCTAATTTTGCATTGGCGTTGCTGTTTCTGAAACAGTAATAAACACATTGTAAAACAATAGGATATACACAGAAAAGAATAATACGATGAACACAGTGGCGATACATACATTGGGGTGTAAGATGAACTTTGCCGAGTCTAGCGATTTGGTACGCAAGTTTGTGAAACATGGATTCCGTGTGGTGGATTTTAAAGAGAAAGCGGATGTTTATATCATCAACACCTGTACCGTTACGTCATTGGCCGAAAAGAAATGCCGCAGTATGATACGCAATGCCATCCATACCAACCCCTCGGCAATAGTTGCTGCCGTTGGATGTTTTGCACAAAACAATGCCGAAGAGATTTCAAAGATTGAGGGTGTGGACTATATACTTGGCAACGCCGATAAGCACAAGCTACTCGATTACATCCTTAATCCTACTTGTACCAACCACACCAAGGTGCTACCCATGGGCAATGACGATGAGTTTGTTCCCTCCTACTCTACAGGCGACCGCACACGGGCGTTTTTCAAAGTGCAAGACGGTTGCAACTACTTTTGCTCCTACTGTGCTATACCTTTTGCAAGAGGGCGAAACCGCAGCATGAACGTGAAGGACACTGTAGCAATGGCATGGGAAATAGCCAACAGAGGCATGAAAGAGGTGGTGCTTACAGGTATAAATACGGGCGAGTTTGGTTCGCAGCATGGCGAAACGTTTTTCGACCTTGTAAAGGCATTGGACGAAGTTACGCCCATCAGTCGATACCGCATAAGTAGCATAGAACCAAACCTTATCACCGACGAGATGATTGACTACATAGCCCACAGCCGTGCTTTCCTGCCCCACTTTCATATTCCCTTACAAGCAGGTAGCAACGAGGTGCTACAACTAATGAACCGACGCTACACCACAGAGCTATATGCCCAAAAAGTAATGAAGATAAAGGAGGTGATGCCTCATGCCTGCATTGCCTGCGACATTATTGCAGGTTTTACGGGCGAAACCGACCAACTGTTTGACGATGCCTGCCGCTTTGTGGAGAGCTTACCAATATCGTACCTCCACGTGTTTACCTACAGCGAACGCCCCAACACAAAATCATTATCCCATACAGGCAAAGTACCTGTAAACCAACGCAGAGAACGCAGCAGAATACTACACGAAATATCACAAAAGAAAAAGACAGAATTTTACCGTGAAAACGAACAGCAGCAACGTACAGTGCTGTGGGAAAGTGACCGCCATGGTACATACATGCAGGGATTTACGGACAACTACATTAAGGTACGTACACCTTACAACGAGATGCTCGTAAACCAAATAACCCCTGCCCTACTAACCCAACTCCACAACATTGACGGCGATGATGTGTTCGACTGCGAAATAATATGATAATATCCATTCATCCATAATTTAACATCCTAACTAAAGGGGCGTATCCCACGCCCCTTTTTTTTCATTTACATTTCCATTAAACCTTCATTCAAACGAAAAGACATTATTTAAACAACTGACATACTAATAGATTATTTTCTCACTCTACATTTACTACATTATCGTATTTGCACATTTTTTCAACAAAAAGTATTCGCAAAAAACAAACGCACAATAGAATATTTATACATTTTAATATTTTTTATGAAATATATTTTATACACATTATGAATCATTTTGCGTTATATAGGGTCAAATAGGCATATGTAAAAAACAAAACTACAATAATCAATAATGCACCTATGCGACGAATTATTGCATTCATATTGACAGTTACTGTAAGTTTGCACAGCTATTCGCAACTGCAGATTACTCCAGGTCCTGAACTACCCTATGGATGGACAGCCGAGAGTTTGGTGCGTTTTGTGCTTTTGGGAAGTGGTGTAGAAGTATCCAATGTGCGTTTCAACAACAGTACCGATATCTCGTGCAACGCCATAGGACGTTTTCGTACAGGCACCATAACTACCAACCTAGGCATATCGGAAGGCATAATCATATCCACCGGATATGCCACCGGAGCCGACGGACCCAACGATACGGGACAGCACAGCGGTCAACCACGATGCAGTACATACGTTTATCCCGGAATACGTGAAATAAGCAATGGACGACATATATACGATGTGGCAACATTGGAATTTGATTTTGTACCAAAATCTAACTACATTAAGTTTAAATATGTGTTTGCCAGCGAAGAATACCCCGAATATGTAGGGCAAAACTACAACGATGTGTTTGGTTTCTTCATCACAGGACCCAACCCCAATGGTGGCAACTACAACAATGAAAATATTGCCATAGTACCAGGAGGTGGAATGATACCCGTATCGGTTGCTACAATAAATGCAGGTGCAAATGCAAACTACTATGTAAACAACTACCGAGGTGGTCATATACAATACGACGGTTTTACAGTACCCCTCACCGCCTACGCCGACGTTGTACCCTGCAATACCTACCATGTGGCTATGTCCATCTGCGACGTTGGCGATGATATATACGACTCTGGTGTGTTTTTAGAAGCCGAAAGTTTCTCGGCAAATAGTTTGATAACAACAGTAACAAACCCCACCAACCCTACCGATATATATAGTCTCAACGAAAGTTGCGGTGGTGCCGAAATAAGATTTAGCCGCCCCTATACCG
The DNA here is from genome assembly GCA_017646685.1 of Bacteroidales bacterium. Classification (GTDB taxonomy): domain Bacteria; phylum Bacteroidota; class Bacteroidia; order Bacteroidales; family P3; genus HGM05376. The sequence goes on from JAGCLZ010000017.1 coordinate 8,245, forward strand.
AACTTACAGGCATAACATACCCCATCCAAATAGAAGGAACCGCCATCAACGGAATAGACTACGAACTTATAGAAGACCACATATATTTTGCTGATAGCACCCTACAACTAAGCCTGTTTATAAACCCCATAACCGACAGCATAGCTGAAGAAGACGAAACAATAACACTTATATACAACCCCTCGCCATGCGAAACAGACACTATAACGTTTACCCTGCATAATAGCGAAGCTATGGAAGCATACATAGCCTATACTCCACCCGTAGCTACCGACACTGCAGTAGAACTAACCGCAATGGTAAGAAAAGGATTGGTAGATACCGTTACCGACTACCGGTACCTGTGGAGTACCGGCGAAACAACACAAGTAATAACAGTACCAACAGTGCCCACCGAACACTATTGGTTTGAAGCATACGACAAATGCAACAGCATAGCGTATAGCGATACCATAACGATAGGCATATTGGTTAATTTTACATTCCACAGCAAAGACACCTCTTGCTGCCCCGGCGACACGGTGATACTACATGTGGAAGGTGGCGACTACCAAGTGTGGAGTACCGGCGACACATCAGCATCAATAATAGTATCGCCAACACAAACCACCGAATATACAGTGGTGTCGTACAAAATATGGAACAATTCTGTATGGGAAGATAGTGCAACGGTAAAGGTAGACATGTCGTCAGTACCCAAAGCTCAAATAGCAGCAAAACCACCCTATGTAACTACGGAAAATATGAAAACTACCCTTATAGATATCAGCGTTGGCGGAACATCAAGAATATGGATTTTGGATGACGGAACAAGAATGGACGGCAAAACGATAGACTATAACATGCCTTTCAAAGACTCGGCAATAGTAGAATTAATATCTATCAACGCAAAAAAATGTACCGATACCACCCAACGAACCATATACTTGATAAACGAAGTACTATGGATTCCACTAGCATTCACTCCCAATGCCGAAACCAACAACCTATTTGATGTAAAAGGTTCCAACTTGGAAAGCTATGAGATATACATATTCAACCGTTGGGGAGAACAATTATTCTATGCCAATGACATAACACAATCATGGGACGGAACCTACAATGGAGAATTGTGTATGAAAGACCACTATGTGTATCTAATCAAATACTCTCATTCCGCTACTCCAAACGAAACATTAATAAGAAAAGGAACAGTTTTCCTAATGCAATAAAAGCATCAGAAAAATACATAAAAAAAGAACTATATAATCACTCCACTACCTACACATAGTTTGGCATCATTGTCGTAAATTACACCAAACTGGCCGGATGCTATACCCTGTATCTTATCCTCCGATTCTATATGAAACACATCACCTATTCTAGTAAGTTTACCCTGTGTAAACTGCGGAGTATGACGTATTTTAAATTTAATATCCAACTCATCAAAGTCGCCCCAAATATCTTTTGAAATATATTGGAACGCCGAAAGATTTACCACATTGCCATATTGATTTTGGGTATCATACCCCTTTGAAACATAGAGTACATTCTCGTCGACATCTTTTTTTATCACAAACCATGGACCTTCACCTAATCCCAAACCTTTACGCTGACCAATGGTATGGAACCAATAGCCCTTATGACTCCCAAGTACTTTACCTGTTTCAAATTCTACTATCTTTCCCTCTTTCTCACCAAGATAACGCTTAATAAAATCGTTATAATGTATCTTACCCAAAAAACATATACCTTGACTATCCTTACGTTCGGCACTTGGAAGCCCTGCCTCCAAAGCAACCTTACGCACCTCGCTTTTCAGCATGTGTCCAATTGGAAACATTAGTTTCGACACCTGCATATAGTTTATCTGCCCAAGAAAATAGGTTTGATCCTTCACATGGTCTTTGGCAGTAGAAAGAAACACAGTTCCATCCACATCAGTAGTGGTAGCATAATGACCTGTAGCTATCTTATCAAAATTCTTTCCCCACTTCTGTTCAAAACTACCAAACTTTATCAATTTGTTGCACATCATATCGGGATTTGGAGTAAGACCACGACGAACACTTTCAATGGTATAGCTCACCACATTTTCCCAATACTCCTCGTGGAGCGACACTATTTCAAATTTACAACCATATTTCTTTGCAATATAGGTTGTTATTTCAATATCTTCCTCCGACGGACAATCAATATATCCATCTTCGTCCTCCATACCTATTCTTATATAAAAAATGGTAGGGTCGTAGCCCATTTCTTTCAAATTATGAACTACCACCGAACTATCAACACCACCTGAAACTAATGCAGCTATATTCATCAATATTTTATTTAAAAAAGGGTTTCACCCATACGTGCAAAACCCTTTTGTATGACAAAAATCATTCTTTTTTTCGACTAAAATCTTATCGAGAATATTTGAATTTTCTACCCAAATAAACAGCTTGGTCACCAAGCATTTCTTCGATACGCATCAACTGATTATACTTACAAATACGGTCGGTACGAGAAGCCGAACCAGTCTTTATCAAACCAGTATTCATTGCTACTGCAAGGTCTGCAATAGTAGTATCTTCAGTTTCACCCGAACGGTGACTGCTAATAGCAGTATATCCATTGCGGTATGCAAGATTGATAGCATCGATAGTCTCTGTCAAAGTACCTATTTGGTTTACTTTTATAAGAATAGAGTTGGCAACTTTTCTATCGATACCCATTTGAAGACGTTTTACATTTGTTACAAATAAATCGTCACCTACCAATTGACAACGGTCGCCAATAGTATCGGTCAACGATTTCCATCCATCCCAATCATCTTCAGCCATACCATCCTCAATAGAGATGATAGGATATTTGTTTACCCATTCCTTCCAGAAGTTTACCATTTCTGCAGGAGTAAGTTTTTCACCCGACGATTTTTTGAAATGATATTTATTTTCTTCAGGAATGTAGTATTCAGACGAAGCAGGGTCAAGAGCGATACAAATATCTGCACCTGGTTTGTAACCTGCTTTTTCTATAGCTTGCAATACAACTTCAATAGCCTCTTCATTAGAACCTAAGTTAGGAGCGAAACCGCCTTCGTCACCAACATTAGTTGACAAACCTTTTGATTTCAAAACATTACGCAAGTTGTGGAACACTTCAGCACCCATACGCAAAGCATCAGAGAAACAAGATGCTCCAACAGGCATAATCATAAATTCTTGGAAATCGATAGAGTTATCGGCATGACTACCACCATTAAGAATGTTCATCATAGGTATTGGTAAAGTGCAAGCACCAGTCCCACCAATGTAGCGATAAAGCTCTTGGTTAGTTTCCATAGCCGCAGCTTTAGCACAAGCCAACGATACACCTAAAATAGCATTAGCACCCAATTTACTTTTGTTTGGAGTACCATCTATTTCTATCATACGAGTATCAATAGCCTTCTGCTCTGTAACGTACATTCCTCTCAATTCTTCATTCAAAACAGTATTTACACTTTGAACGGCTTTCAAAACACCTTTTCCCATAAATACCGATTTATCGCCATCACGAAGTTCACATGCTTCATGAATACCAGTAGAAGCACCCGATGGAACAGCAGCACGACCAAAAGCACCACTTTCTGTGTAAACATCTACTTCAACTGTAGGATTACCTCTAGAATCTAATATTTGTCTTCCTTTTATTCCTATTATCTGTGACATAATTTTTTATTTATAAATTAAACACTTAAACACAAAAAAAGCCATCTTAACAAGACAGCTTTTTTTGATGTTTCTATTTCATTATTCTGCCTTAGCTTCTTCAGCAGCAGGAGTTGTCTCTGCATTAGCAACAGGAGCTTCTGTAGCTTTTTTCGAACGACTTCTACGAGTTGTTTTAGCTTTTGCAGTTTTTGTTTCTTTCAACATGTTTTCGTTGTAATCAACAAGCTCAATAATAGCCATTTCTGCGTTATCACCATGACGGATACCTGTTTTAAGAATACGAGTATAACCACCAGGACGATTAGCAACTTTTTGAGAAATTTCTCTGAAAAGTTCAGTAACAGCTTCTTTATTTTGCAAATAACTAAATACTACACGACGAGAATGAGTCGAGTCCTCTTTAGAACGGTTTATTAGAGGCTCAACATAAACTCTAAGTGCTTTAGCTTTTGCCAAAGTTGTTTCAACTCTTTTATGCAATATCAACGAGGTTGCCATATTCGACAACATAGCAACTCTGTGTGCATGAGTTCTTGATAATTTATTTACTTTACAACCGTGTCTCATTTGTTTATTCTTTATCTAATTTATACTTTGCTATATTCATTCCGAAATCTAAATTCTTAGATGCAACTAGATTTTCGAGTTCGGCCAACGATTTTTTACCGAAGTTTCTAAACTTCAACAAATCAGCTTTATTAAATGCAACCAATTCACCCAAAGTTTCAACTTCAGCTGCTTTCAAACAATTTAATGCTCTCACAGACAAATCCATATCTGTCAACTTTGTTTTCAATAATTGACGAATATGTAATGTATTCTCATCAAATTCTTCATTTATCTGAGTTGAAGGAGTTTCCAAAGAAATCTTCTCATCTGAGAACAACATAAAATGCTGTATTAATATTGTAGCAGCTTCCTTCAATGCTTCTTTTGGATGAATAGAACCATCTGTTTGAATATCAAAAAGCAATTTTTCATAATCCGTCTTTTGTTCCACACGATAGTTTTCTATTTCGTATTGAACATTCTTTATCGGAGTATGAATAGAATCAATAGCTATTACACCTAATTTATCCGAAGGCTTTTTATTTTCCTCTGCAGGTATATAACCACGACCTTTTTCTATAGTAAATTCCGCATTAATGGTTACCGAAGGGTCCATGTGACAAATCTCCACTTCAGGATTTAAAACTTGAAATCCACTCAAGAAATTATTCAAATCGCCAGCAGTGAGAACATCTTTACCAGTTATGCTACACGATACTTTTTCGAAATCGTTATCTTCTATTTGTTGACGGAAACGTATTTGTTTTAAATTTAATATTATATCCGTCATGTCTTCAACAACACCTTCTAGAGTATCAAATTCATGATCAATACCCTCTATACAAACAGATGTTATAGCATAACCCTCTAACGAATTCAAAAGAATACGTCTCAATGCATTTCCTATTGTCACACCATATCCTGACTCCAAAGGGCGAAATTCAAATTTCCCACGAAAGTCATCTGATTCTAACATGATAACCTTATCAGGTTTTTGAAAAGCTAATATTGCCATTTTTTATCCTTTCTCGTTGTTTCTTATTAAATTGATTTCAGTCGCTGATTCTATTCTAAATATTATTATTTAGAGTATAATTCAACGATGTATTGTTCCTTTATGTTTTCAGGAATGTCTGCACGTTGAGGATAATTCAAGAATTTTCCAGACATGTTAGCTTCATCCCATTCCAACCAAGAATAACGAGTAGCGTGACTTGCTAATGAATCTACAATAATTTCTAAAGACTTAGAGCGTTCTCTCACAGAAACAACATCTCCTTCTTTCAACGAATAAGAAGGTATATTAACTACATTGCCATTTACTACTATATGACGATGAGACACCAATTGACGTGCTTGAGCACGTGTTCTAGCTATACCTAAACGATAAACTACATTATCCAAGCGAGCTTCTATCAATTGCAATAACACTTCACCTGTGATACCACCTCTACGAGATGCTTCATGGAACAAATTTCTAAATTGTTTTTCCAAAATACCATAAGTATATTTTGCTTTTTGCTTTTCTTGCAATTGAGTACCATACTCCGAAATTTTTGCACGACGTCTATTTTGTCCATGCATTCCCGGAGGATAATTTTTCTTTTCGTAAGACTTATCTGCTCCAAAAATGGGTTCTCTAAATTTTCTTGCTATTTTACTTTTAGGTCCAGTATATCTTGCCATTTCAAATTAAGATATAAAAATTAAAAACTCAGTTAACTTTCCTCCATTAAACGCGACGACGTTTAGGAGGTCTACAACCATTGTGTGGAAGAGGAGTAATATCTACTATTTCCATAACTTCGATACCACAAGTGTTAATTGCACGGATTGCAGATTCTCTTCCTGAACCAGGTCCTTTTACAAAGACTTTAACTTTGCGCAAACCTAAATCATAAGCAACTTTACCGCAATCTTCCGCAGCCATTTGAGCAGCATACGGAGTGTTTTTCTTCGATCCACGGAAACCCATTTTTCCCGATGAAGACCAAGAAATCACTTGACCGGCATTATTTGTCAACGATACTATCACGTTGTTAAAAGAAGCGAAAATACACGCTCTTCCCATCGGTTCAACTTTTACAACTCTTTTCTTAGTTGGTTTTGAAGTTTTTGCCATTTTTTAAACTTTACTTGTTTAATTAAACCATTCATTAGCCAATTGCTCCTAAATCACACAATTATCCGCAATTGGATGCACCATTTTTACACTATTTTTTACTTAGGTGCTTTTTTCTTGTTAGCAATTGTTTTCTTTTTACCCTTACGAGTTCTTGCATTGTTCTTTGTGCTTTGACCACGCAATGGTAATCCCAAACGATGACGAATACCTCTATAGCATCCAATATCCATCAATCGCTTGATATTCATTTGAACTTCCGAACGCAATGCTCCTTCGACTTTATACTCTTCGTTGATAATGTTACGAATAGCATTTTGTTCATCATCTGTCCAGTCTTGCACTTTTTTGTTTACATCAATTCCTGCCTTATTCAAAATTTGTTGGGCAGTACTCTTTCCAATGCCAAAAATATAGGTCAAACCTATTTCTCCTCTTTTGTTTTTGGGTAAATCAATACCTGCAATTCTTGCCATAAACTGATTTCTATTCTTTTAATTAATTATTATCCTTGTCTTTGTTTAAACTTAGGATTTTTTTTGTTGATTACATACACGACCCCTTTTCTGCGGACAACTTTACATTCTGGGGATCTTTTCTTTACAGATGCTCTTACTTTCATTTTATTTTAAATTTATCTGTTTTTATTCTTATTTGTGTCGATAAGTAATTCTTCCCTTTGTCAAATCATAAGGAGACATCTCTATCTGCACTTTATCTCCTGGTAATATTTTTATATAATGCATACGCATCTTACCCGAAATATGTGCAATAATAACATGTCCATTCTCTAATTCTACACGAAACATAGCATTTCCCAATGACTCTATAACTGTTCCATCCAATTGTATAGAAGATTGCTTTGCCATAACTATTGTTATTTAGTATTTATTATTTTTTCTATCTCTTCAAAAGACGACAATAAATCTGATTTTTCCTTACCAACAGCTACATCATGTTCAAAATGAGCTGAAACTTTTCCATCTTTAGTTATAGGAGTCCAACCATCATTAATAAATTTGATATTTCTCGAACCTATATTAACCATTGGCTCTATTGCAAAAACCATCCCTGCTTTCAAAAGTGGTCCAGTTCCCGGACGACCATAGTTGCATATATTTGGATCTTCATGCAATCTTATTCCTACCCCATGCCCACACATTTCTCTAACTACAGAAAAACCATTTTTCTCAACATGAGTTTGTATTGCATAACCAATATCTCCAACACGGTTCCCTTCAACGCATTTTTCGACTCCTAAATAAAGAGCCTCCTTGGTAACTTTCAACAGTTTTGTTATTTCTGGATTTACCTCACCTACAGTAAATGTATATGCTGAATCACTAATAAAACCATTTAAATTTGCGCCTCCATCTATCGAAACAATGTCACCATCTTTTAAGAAACGATTATCTGAAGGGAATCCATGAACAATTTCGTCATTTATAGAAATACAAAAAGCACAAGGAAATCCATCATAACCTTTAAATACCGGTGTTGCACCGCTATCTCGAATAAATTGTTCTCCAATTCTATCCAAGAAAGCAGTTGTAACACCTGGTTTTATATACTTTCCAATTTCTGCCAAAGCTTTCCCTATAAGTAAGGAACTCTTTCTGATTAATTCTATTTCTTCTTGAGTCTTCAGAAGTATCATTACTAACTATATTAAGTCTTTATGCTGGCAACGATGAACGTCCTTTTATACGTCCAGTTTTTGTCAATCCATCATAGTGACGCATCAACAAATGACTCTCTATTTGTTGCAAGGTATCCAATATTACACCTACCATAATCAACAAAGATGTACCACCATAAAATTGTGCAAATTGAGAATTAACACCTAGCAAACTAACAAATGCTGGCAATACTGCCACAATTGCTAAGAAAATAGAACCTGGTAAAGTAATTTTAGACAATATACCTTCTAAATATTCTGCTGTTTTCTTTCCTGGTTTCACTCCTGGTATAAATCCACCATTTTTCTTCATGTCATCTGCCATCTGATTAGGATTAATTGCAATAGCAGTGTAGAAAAATGTAAAAGCAATTATCAATATCGCAAAAACAAAGTTATACCAAAAACCATTAAAATCCGAAAAAGCAGCTAAAAATCCTGATTCAGAATTCGAAAATCCCAACAATGTGATAGGAACAAACATTATAGCTTGTGCAAAAATTATTGGCATAACACCCGCAGCATTAACTTTTAGAGGTAAATACTGACGAACACCACCATATTGTTTATTTCCAACTACTCGTTTTGCATATTGCACCGGAATTTTTCGTGTTCCTTGAACCAATAAGATACATAACAAAATTACAACTAACCAAATTACAATTTCTACTAAGAACATAATCAATCCACCACCTTCTTCCATACGAGAACCAAATTCACCAACAAGAGCGAAAGGTAGACGAGCAATAATACCAACCATAATCAACAATGAGATACCATTGCCAATACCTTTGTCAGTAATACGCTCTCCTAACCACATCACGAATAAAGTTCCACTCGTCAATATCAATATACTTGATACCCAAAAAAACCATGATGGATCAGTTCCATCGAAAGGATATATAGCTGTTGGAGAGGCACCCAACTGAGACATCATGTTAGCAATGTACGCAGGCCCTTGTAAAATAGTAACGAGAATGGTCAAATAACGTGTTATTTGAGTCATCTTACGACGACCACTCTCTCCTTCTCGTTGCATTTTTTGAAAATAAGGTACTACCATCACGAACAACTGTACAACAATTGATGCCGTAATGTAGGGCATAATTCCTAATGCGAAAATAGACGCATTAGCAAATGCTCCTCCTGAAAACATATTCAATAACCCCATAATACCTTCTTGAGTTTGGCTTTGCAGTCCTCCAAGTTGGCTAGGGTCAACACCAGGAAGTACAACATACGAACCAATACGATAAACTAATACCAATCCTAACGTATATAGTATACGTTTACGAAGGTCTTCTATAGCCCAGATGTTCTTAATTGTAGTGATTAATCTCTTCATAGAAAATTAACTTATTAATTTATTCTTCGTTGTCTTTAGAACCTAACAAAGTAACAACTCCACCTTTGTCTTCAATAGCTTTTCTAGCTGAATTAGATATAGCATGAACTGTAACATCAATTTTCACATTCAATTCACCTCTACCTAAAACTTTTACTTTGTCCTTCGAAGATATTAAACCATTTTGCTTCAATGTCTCAACATCAAAAGATGTGATATTCTTAGTTGCAGCTAAATCATTCAACACATCAATATTAATGGCGATGTATTCAACACGATTTATATTTTTAAAACCGAACTTAGGAACTCTTCTATACAAAGGCATTTGACCACCTTCGAATCCAATCTTACGTGAGTAGCCCGAACGAGATTTTGCTCCTTTATGACCACGTGTAGAAGTACCACCTTTACCAGATCCTTGACCTCTACCTATACGTTTTGATTTTTTTACAGAACCTTCTGCCGGTTTAAGACTACTTAAATTCATATCTCTTTATTTATAAATTAATTATAGTGCGATTATATTTCTTCTACTGTGATTAAGTGTTTTACAGTATCTATCATTCCCAATACTTGAGGAGTTCCTTGAACTTCACGTTCGTGATTGATCTTTCTTAATCCCAATGCTTCCAAAGTTCTTTTTTGGCGTTCAGGACGACCAATTATACTTTTTATCTGCTTAATTCTTAATGTCTTCATATTATAAATATATTAGTCGTTTATTAACCATTAAAAACTTTATCCATAGAAATACCTCTCAATTGAGACACCATATAAGGATCTTTCATTTGCAACAATGCATTGATAGTTGCTTTTACCACACTATGAGGATTTGATGAACCTTTAGATTTAGCTAACACATCTTTTACTCCTACACTTTCCAATACAGCACGCATAGCACCACCCGCAATAACTCCAGTACCTGGAGCAGCAGGTTTCAAAAATACTTTTGCTCCGCTATACTTGCCAATCTGTTCATGAGGAACAGTTCCCTTTAAAATTGGAACCTTTATAAGGTTTTTCTTAGCATCATCCACACCTTTTTGAACAGCAGCTGCTACTTCTTTAGCTTTTCCTAAACCATAACCTACTACACCATTTTCATTGCCGATAACAACGATAGCGGAAAAACTAAATGTTCTACCACCTTTGGTTACTTTAGTTACTCTATTGATTGCTACGAGACGATCTTTGAACTCAATTTCGCTCGATTTTACTCTTTTTACGTTTACGTCTGCCATAATCTTTTAGAATTTTAGTCCTCCTTCTCTGGCTGCATCAGCCAACGATTTAACACGTCCATGATATAAATAACCATTACGATCAAATACCACAGAATTAATTCCTGAAGCAAGAGCTCTTTCTGCTACTAACTTACCAACCTTAGCTGCCATTTCTATCTTTGTACCACCCTTTTCAACAGCTTTTTCTAACGAAGATGCTGCTACTAGTGTTACACCTTTTACATCGTCAATTAATTGAGCATAAATTTCTTTATTGCTTCTAAATACGGTCAAGCGAGGTGTTGTTTCTGTTCCACTCACTTTATGACGAATTCTATACTTAATTTTTGTTCTTCTTATATCTTTTCTTGTTGCCATTAGTATCTACTTTAAAAATTACTACTTAGCAGCAGCTTTACCAGCCTTCTTGCGCACCTCTTCACCTTGGAAACGAATACCTTTACCTTTATATGGTTCAGGCTTACGCAACGAACGTATTTTTGCTGCAACTTGTCCTAATAATTGTTTATCTATTGAAGATAAAGTAATCAAAGGATTCTTACCTTTTTCTGTCAAAGTTTCTACTTTTACTTCTTTGGGTAATTCAAAGTATATATTGTGAGAATATCCTAACGATAATTCTAACACTTGTCCGTTAGCTTGTACTTTGTAACCCACTCCGATAACTTCTTGTACAGTTTTAAATCCTTGAGACACTCCTACAACCATATTAGCAACCAAAGCTCTATACAAACCGTGTTTTGACTTATGTTCTTTGGCTTCTGACTGACGTGTCAAACTAACGACACCATTGTCTATGGAAAAAGAAATACAAGGATCCACTTTTTGAGTCAATACTCCTAGAGGTCCCTTAACTGTTACTTCATTTTCAGAAGACACAGATAACTCTACTCCTGCCGGCAATTGTATGGGTAATTTACCTATTCTTGACATTTCTCTTATTCTCCTATCTTTTTAATTGAATTAGCTGATGTAACATAATACTTCTCCACCCACATTCAAACTACGAGCTTCTTTATCAGTCATCAAACCTTTAGACGTAGAAACAATAGCGATACCTAATCCATTCAATACTCGTGGCATTTTTTCCACTCCTACATATCGACGCAACCCTGGGCTACTAACTCTAGTTAAAGTTGTAATAGCCGACATTTTAGTTACAGGATGATATTTCAAAGCTATCTTTATAGTTTGAGGTTTAGTTTCTTCATCAAATTTATAATTTAAAATATAACCTTTTTCAAAAAGAATCTTTGTTATTTCTTTCTTCAAATTTGATGCAGGTATCTCAACGACTCTGTGTTTTGCCATTATGGCATTTCTCATTCGAGTCAAATAATCTGCAATTGGATCTGTTACCATTTTCGTTACTATTTAATGTTTAACGATTATTTATTTTCTTTTTACCAACTTGCTTTTTTAACGCCCGGTATTAATCCAGAAATAGCCATTTCGCGGAAGTTGATACGCGAAATACCAAATTGACGCATATATCCCTTAGGACGACCTGTCAATTTACAACGATTGTGTAAACGAACAGGCAATGCGTTTTTAGGCAACTTTTGCAAAGCTATAACAGCTTTTTCAACCTCTTCTGGATTACCAACACGTACCATTTCTTTTAAAGTAGCACGTTTAGCAGCATATTTTGCCACCATTCTTTCTCTTTTGCGTTCTCTTGCTTTTATTGATTCTTTTGCCATTTTCTCTATTTTTGATTTTTAAATGGTAAACCAAACTCCTTCAATAAAGACATTGCTTCTTTATCAGTTTTTGCAGTTGTTACAAAAGTAATGTCCATACCTTGAATACGTCCAATTTTATCGATATCAATTTCAGGAAAAATAATTTGTTCAGAAATACCAAATGTATAATTACCTTTTCCATCAAATCCTTTATCATTGATACCTCTAAAATCTCTAATTCGAGGAATTGAAGCAGTGATCAAACGTTCCAAAAATTCATACATTCTATCACCACGTAGTGTCACACGAACACCTATAGGCATACCTTTTCTCAACTTAAAGTTAGAAATATCCTTTTTCGACTTAGTTGCAACTGCCTTTTGACCTGTTATCAATGTCATTTCTTCAATACCTTGATCAATAACTTTCTTATCAGCTATTGCAGCCTTACCAAGACCTTGGTTCAAAGTTATTTTTACCAAACGAGGCACTTGCATTACTGTTCCATAGTTATACTCTTTTGTTAATGCTGGAACAATTTCTTTCTTGTATCTTTCTTTTAATGCTGGTGTATATTCCATTATTTAATCACCTCCCCTGTTTTTTTAGAATAACGAACTAATTTTCCTGATTTTTCGTCAATTCTTCTACCTATTCTTGTAGCAACTTTATTTCCTACTACAACCATAAGGTTCGAAATATGAATAGGAGCTTCTTTTTCTATTATGCCACCTTGCGTATTCTTAGCATTCGGTTTCGTATGCTTCTTAATTACGTTAACTCCTTCTACAATGGCGCGGTTCTTTTCAGGATATACTGCCAAAATTTTTGCTATAGTTCCTTTATTGTCACCAGCAAGGACCTTAACCATATCCCCTTTCTTTACGTGCAATTTCATATCTTTTCCAAGTATTTTTACTTTTATAAAACTTCAGGAGCTAATGAAACAATTTTCATATATTGCTTTTCACGTAATTCACGTGCCACAGGGCCAAAAATACGTGTTCCTCGCAGTTCATCTGTAGCTGTCAACAATACACATGCATTGTCATCAAAACGAATATAAGAACCATCTTGGCGTCTTACTTCTTTCTTTGTACGAACTACAACAGCTTTTGAAACAGCTCCTTTCTTTACGTTGCCCGAAGGTAATGCATCCTTTATAGCAACAACTATCTTGTCACCTACCGATGCATATCTTCTTTTTGTACCTCCTAGTACTCTTATACAAAGTGCATTCTTTGCACCACTATTATCGGCAACAACTAATCTTGTTTCTTGTTGTATCATAATTATTTAGCTCTTTCTATTATTTCAACTAATCTCCAACATTTGTTTTTACTCAATGGTCTTGTTTCCATTATTCTAACAGTATCTCCAATGTTGCTCTCATTCTTTTCGTCGTGAGCCATAAATTTGGTACTTTTCTTTACGAATTTTCCATATTTTGGATGTTTTACTTTACGTTCTACCAAAACAACAATGGATTTTTCCATTTTATTGCTCACTACAAGACCTATTCTTTCTTTTCTTAAATTCCTTTCCATCTTCTAATTTGGATTAAATTTAATTACTCTTATTGCCTGCCGTTTTCAGCAATTTCTCGTTTGCGAAGTTCAGTCATGCAACGGGCAATAATTTTTCTACTTTCTTTAATTTTGTTTGGATTTTCGATTGGAGATATTGCGTGATTAATTTTCATCTTTTGCAATAATGTTTTCTCCATATCTAATCTCTCCTGAACTTCAGCAGTCGAAAGCTCTTTTAATACTAATTGGTTTTTCATCTTTTCTTTTTGTTATTAAGCTTCTTCTACATAATCTCTCTTTACAACAAACTTAGTTGTAACAGGTAATTTCTGAGCAGCTAAACGCAAAGCTTCTTTTGCTATCTCCATAGAAACACCCTCACATTCGAACAATACTGTACCAGGCATAACACGAGCTACAAAATATTCAGGAGCACCTTTACCTTTACCCATACGAACCTCATTAGGTTTCTTGGTTATAGATTTGTCCGGAAATATACGTATCCATATCTGTCCCTCACGTTTCATGTGACGTGTTACCGCTTGACGTGCAGCCTCTATTTGTCTTCCTGTTATAAAACATGTTTCCAAAGATTTTATACCAAAAGTACCAAAAGATAATTCATATCCTCTGTGAGCATTACCTTTGATTCTACCTTTCTGCTGCTTTCTATATTTTGTTTTTTTCGGCTGTAACATTGTTACTTTTCTTTATTGAAATTTTTAACCTTTATTATTTCTATTTCTTTTTGGACGAGAACCCGATGCTTGACGATTAGATCCATGCGAAGCTAATCTTTTTTCCTTTTGAGAACCACCTACTGTTGATGGAACCAACTCTCTCTTTCCATAAACAAGTCCACGACATATCCATACTTTTACTCCTATTCTACCATAAGTAGTATGTGCTTCAGCTTGAGCATAATCAATATCAGCACGCAATGTATGCAATGGAGTTCTTCCTTCTTTATAATGTTCAGTACGAGCCATTTCAGCTCCACCTATACGACCAGATACAGAAACTTTTATTCCTTCTGCACCAATACGCATTGTAGAAGCGATAGCCATTTTAATAGCTCTACGATATTGAACACGTCCTTCAATTTGCTTTGCTATATTTTGAGCAACCAAAACAGCATCAAGTTCTGGACGTTTCACTTCAGAAATATTAATTTGAACTTCTTTTCCTGTTACCTTCTTTAATTCTTCTTTCAACTTATCAACTTCTGAACCAGCTTTTCCAATAATCAAACCTGGTCTAGCGGTATTGATAGTTACGGTCAACAGTTTCAAGGTTCTTTCGATATAAATTTTTGATATACCAGCTTTTGCAAGACGAGCATTAAGGTATTTTCTGATCTTATCATCTTCTACCAATTTTTGTTCGAACTTTCTGCCACCATACCAATTGGAATCCCATCCTCTGATGATTCCTAATCTGTTACCTATTGGGTTAGTCTTTTGTCCCATTCTGTTTTATCTCTTTGTGAAATTACTAATTTTATTCTTCTTCTTTTTGAGGAATTGCAGTCTTTGCTTTTTCGTCTAATCTATTTCCCAATATCATTGTGATATGATTTGAACGTTTCTTTATTCTGTATCCTCTTCCTTGTGGTGCAGTGCGTAATCTTTTCATTTGACGACCGCCATCAACCATAATATATTTGATGTACAATTCGTTATCTTCAATTCTCTTACCTTCATTTTTTGCTTGCCAATTAGCAATAGCAGATAATAAAAGTTTACGCATTTTAGGTGCAGATTCTCTTGGGCTATATTGTAATATACCCAATGCTTTATCTACATCTAATCCACGAATTAAGTCAGCCACTAAACGAGTCTTTCTTGGCGAAGTTGGGTTATTAACCAACTTTGCCATATATATAGTTTTTTTGGCTTCTTTGCGCACTTCGGCACTATCATGTTTTCTACGTCCCATCTCTGCGAATTAATTTTATTTATTACCTTTATCTTTTTGTCCGGCATGTCCGCGGAAAATTCTTGTTGGGGCAAATTCTCCTAATTTATGTCCTACCATGTTTTCAGTAACATATACAGGAATAAATTTATTTCCATTATGAACAGCTATAGTCTGTCCAACGAAATCAGGAGAAATCATAGAAGCTCTCGACCATGTTTTTATGGTAACTTTTTTATTAGCTTCTTGTGCCTCTATCACACGTTTTTCCAATTTATGGAAAATATACGGACCTTTCTTTAAAGAACGACTCATCTCTAATTAATTTAATAATCGTTTATTATTTCTTTCTTCTTTCTACAATATACTTGCTCGAATGTTTCTTAGGAGCACGAGTCTTATAACCCTTAGCCGGAATACCTTTACGCGAACGAGGATGTCCTCCTGCTTGACGGCCTTCACCACCACCCATTGGGTGATCAACCGGGTTCATTACAACACCACGGTTACGTGGACGACGTCCTAACCAACGATTTCTACCAGCCTTACCTGAAACTTCCAAATTATGCTCAGGATTAGATACTACTCCGATAGTAGCTTTACATGCTTGAAGAATCATACGCATTTCTCCCGAAGGCATTTTTATAATTGCGTATTTTCCATCACGCGACATCAATTGAGCATAAGCTCCTGCACTACGTACCATTTTTGCACCTTGACCTGGTCTTAATTCAATATTATGAATCAATGTTCCAAATGGAATTTCAGCCAATGTTAATGTATTGCCTATTTCCGGGGCAACTCCGCTACCTGACATAATAGTCTGACCAACTTTTAATCCTTGAGGAGCCAATATATAACGCTTCTCACCATCTGCATAGTATACCAATGCTATACGTGATGTACGATTAGGATCGTATTCAATAGTCTTTACTACTGCGGGAATAGAATCTTTTTCTCTTCTAAAATCAATAAAACGATAAGCTTGTTTATGACCACCTCCGATATAACGCATGGTCATCTTACCTTGATTATTTCTTCCGCCCGATTTAGCACGACCCATTACCAAACTTTTCTCAGGTTTGGAAGCAGTTATATCGTCAAAAGTAACTACTACTTTATGACGTTGTCCGGGGGTTGTCGGTTTAATCTTTTTTAAAGCCATTTCTCTTCTTAAATATTGCTATAAAAATCTATTGTATTACCTTCTGCTAATGTTACTATAGCTTTCTTAAATGCTGCAGTTTTACCTGTCAAAAAACCTGATTTTGTGTAACGTGATTTTACTTTTCCGCTATAATTCATCGTATTCACATCAACAACTTTCACATTGTAAAAACTCTCTACAGCGTTTTTAATTTGAATTTTATTCGCCCGTTTATCAACAACAAAGCCATAACGATTCGACATTTTCTCGGTGGCTTTGTTCATTTTTTCACTTATCAGCGGTTTTACTATAATATTCATCGTGTTAAAGTTTCTTAAGTTTGTTCACACTACTATTTATTTGTTGCCAAAACACGGGCAATTTCTACTAAAGAAGCCTCAGAAATGATCAAATTTGATGCATTAACTATGTCATAAGTATTTAATTGCGACACATTTGCAACCTTTACATTCTGTAGGTTTCTAGCTGACAAAGATACGAAATTATTTGGTTCTGAGAAAATAAACAGCGATTTTTTTTCTGCTATGTTTAAATTCTTCATTATTTCAACCATTTTTTTCGTTTTTGGAGCTTCCATTGTGAAATTTTCCACTACTGTAATATTGTTTTCAGCAGCCTTATAGCTTAATGCCGAACGACGTGCCAAACGTTTCAATTTTATGTTCAATTTGAAACGATAATCTCTTGGTCTTGGTCCAAAAACACGACCACCACCTACCAAAAGAGGAGAGTTGATGTCACCACGACGTGCACCACCACCACCTTTTTGACGTCCTAATTTACGAGTGGATCCGCTTACTTCGCTTCTTTCTTTTGATTTATGAGTTCCCTGACGTTGATTTGCCAAATATTGTTTTACATCCAAATATATAGCATGGTCATTAGGCTCTATTGCGAATATAGAATCATCTAAAACAACAGTTCTACCTGTTTCGCTTCCATTGATATTATATACTTTTAGCTCCATCTCTCTATTTTTAAAATTGATCCTTTAGGTCCTGGTACAGATCCTTTTACTAACATCAAATTCTTTTCGGGAATTATTTTCACGATTTGAAGGTTTTGAACCTTTACACGTTTTGCACCGGTTTGACCAGCCATACGCAATCCTTTAAACAAACGTGAAGGATACGAAGAAGCTCCAACTGAACCCGGAGCTCTCAAACGGTCATGTTGGCCGTGAGTTACATCACCAACACCACTAAAGCCATGTCTTTTTACTACACCTTGGAAACCTTTACCTTTAGATGTACCTACAACATCAACAAATTCTCCTTCTTGGAAAACTGTAACGTCCAATACTTCTCCAAAAGATTTCTTACTTCCTTCTTCAAAACGAGAAAATTCTGCCAAATACTTCTTAGGAGTTGTATTTGCCTTAGCAAAATGACCCCTCATTGGTTTTGTAGTACGGCTTTCTTTCTTTTCTCCGAAAGCTAATTGGATGGCCTCATAACCATCTTTTTCAATTGTTTTAACTTGTGTTACCACACAAGGACCAGCTTCTATCACTGTGCACGGAAGTTGTTTTCCGTTGGCATCAAACAAACTGGTCATTCCTACTTTTTTTCCTAATAATCCTGACATTTCGTTTTTAATTAATCAGATTTGTTTTAAATCAGCATGTTTCTAAATAAACCTCAACTGATTGTTATCACACTTTAATTTCTACTTCTACACCGCTCGGCAACTCTAGCTTCATCAATGCATCGATGGTCTTTGCAGATGTACTGTAAATATCCATCAATCTCTTGTAAGAACTCAATTCAAATTGTTCTCTTGATTTTTTATTGACGAAAGTCGAACGGTTTACTGTAAAAATCTTCTTGTTAGTTGGTAATGGAATTGGACCATTAACAACCGCACCCGTCATTTTTACGGTTTTTACGATCTTTTCAGCTGACTTATCAACCAAATTGTGATCGTACGATTTCAATTTAATTCTAATTCTTTGACTCACGGTTTTCGATTTTTTATAAACTCGTTTATTAATAACTTTTCTTTAGAATGTTTTCTGATATATCCTTAGGCAACTCGGCATAATGAGAAAATTCCATTGTCGAGTTGGCTCGTCCTGATGTTATAGTACGTAGAGCTGTTACATAACCAAACATTTGTTGCAATGGTACTTTTGCTTGAATAGCTTGTACTCCAACCTTAGCTATGACATTTTCCAATACTCCACGACGACGATTCAAGTCTCCGGTTACATCTCCTAAATATGCATCAGGCGTCAATACTTCCAACTTCATTATTGGTTCCAACAAAATTGGATTTGCCTTACGACATGCTTCTTTAAAGCCTACTCGCGCACATAACTCAAACGACAATGCATCTGAATCAACAGGATGGTAAGAACCATCTATGATACGCACTTTCATACTTTCCATAGGATAACCGGCTAATACGCCATTATCCATTGCTGATTTGAAGCCTTTTTCTATTGCAGGCATATATTCTTTTGGAATATTTCCACCCTTAACTTCATTAATGAATTGCAATCCTTTGAAACCTTCGTCTGCAGGACCTATTTCAAATATAATATCGGCAAACTTACCACGACCACCAGTTTGTTTCTTATATACTTCACGGTGCTGATAACTTGCAGTTATAGCTTCTTTATATGCTACTTGAGGTGCTCCTTGGTTTACTTCTACATTAAATTCTCTTTTCAAACGATCTAATATAATATCCAAGTGCAACTCTCCCATTCCATTGATAATAGTTTGGCCCGAAGTTTCATCACTTTTTACAACAAGTGTAGGATCTTCTTCTACCAATTTTATCAATGCGTTGTTCATCTTATCGATATCTCCTTGTGTTTTAGGTTCTATTGCTATACCGATAACAGGTTCAGGAAATTTCATCGATTCCAATATTATTGGATGATTTTCATCGCATAATGTATTGCCGGTTTTGATATCTTTAAAACCTACTGCTGCTCCAATATCACCTGCAGAAATTACTTCCATAGGATTTTGCTTATTAGCATGCATTTGCATAATGCGAGAAATACGTTCTTTCTTTCCTGTTGATGCATTATATACATACGAACCAGACTCTAATTTTCCAGAGTAAACACGGAAGAAGCAGATACGTCCAACATAGGGATCTGTAGCTATTTTAAATGCTAATGCCGAAAATGGTGCTTTTACATCAATAGGACGAATTTCTTCTTCATCTGTTTTTGGATTAACTCCCTCTACACCTTCTATATCCATAGGGCTAGGCAAAAATGCTGCAACAGCATCCAATAAAGATTGAATACCTTTATTTTTGAACGATGCACCGCATAATACAGGAGTTATACGCATTTCCAATGTAGCTTTACGTATTTGAGCCAACATCTCTTCTTCTGTGATCGAATTAGGATCATCAAAGAATTTGGCCATCAACTCTTCATTGTCTTCAGCCACACCCTCAATCAATTTTTGACGATATTCATCAGCGATATCTTTCAAATCATCAGGCATTGGAACTTCGTAAAACTTAGTTCCATTTGAAGCCTCGTCCCAAATGAGAGCTTTGTTGCGTATTAAATCCACAACTCCTTTAAACAAATCTTCTTGTCCAATAGGAATTTGCAATGGAATAGGATTTGTACCTAAACGTTCTTTAATTTGGCCTATAACCGAAAAGAAGTCGGCACCTGCTCTATCCATCTTATTGATGAATGCAATACGTGGCACTTTGTACTTATCAGCTTGACGCCATACCGTTTCCGATTGAGGCTCAACACCACCTACAGCACAAAATAATGCCACAGCACCATCTAATACTCTCAAGGAACGTTCAACTTCTACTGTGAAATCCACGTGACCCGGAGTATCTATTATATTATATTTGTATTGATTATTCTGATAATTCCAAAACACAGTAGTAGCGGCAGAAGTAATTGTTATACCTCTTTCCTGCTCCTGAGCCATCCAGTCCATTGTAGCTGATCCATCGTGGGTCTCTCCCAATTTATAGTTCTTTCCTGTGTAGAACAAAATACGCTCGGTTGTGGTTGTTTTTCCGGCATCGATGTGAGCCATAATGCCTATATTTCTTGTAAATTTCAGTTCAGACATACTGTTTCGGTTATCTTTGTAATCTTTTGTTTCTTAATTAAAATCTAAAGTGAGAGAATGCTTTGTTAGCTTCTGCCATTCTGTGGGTTTCTTCTTTACGTTTGAAAGCTGCACCCTCTTCTTTGTAAGCTGCTTGAATTTCGCTAGCCAACTTCAAAGCCATTGTTTTCTCACCTCTTTTACGAGCATAACCTATAAGATTCTTCATTCCTATAGACATCTTACGTTCCGGACGGATTTCTGATGGGATTTGGAATGTTGCTCCACCAATTCTACGACTACGTACTTCAACAGAAGGAGTTACATTAGCCAATGCTTTCTTCCATACTTCCAAACCGTCTTCTTTTGTACGGTCGGCTACTACATCAATTGCTTCGTAGAATATCTTATATGCTGTTGTTTTCTTGCCGCCTAACATCAAATTGTTGACAAACTTTGTAACTAGAGTGTCGTTAAACTTAGGATCCGGTAAAATAATTCTCTTTTTTGGTCTTGCTTTTCTCATTACTCTATAAAAGCTCTAATGTTATTATTATTTTATTTTGCTGCTTGTTTTGGACGTTTTGCACCGTATTTAGAACGTCTTTGTCTTCTACCATCTACTCCCGATGTGTCTAATGCACCACGGATGATGTGATATCTTACACCTGGTAAATCTTTAACACGACCACCTCTGATCATCACGATAGAGTGCTCTTGCAAGTTGTGTCCTTCGCCTGGAATGTAAGCATTAACTTCTTTTTGATTTGTCAAACGAACCCTGGCAACTTTACGCATTGCCGAATTAGGTTTCTTAGGAGTAGTTGTGTACACACGTGTACAAACTCCTCTACGTTGAGGACAAGAGTCTAGTGCAGGAGATTTACTTTTGTACTCCATTTGCTGACGTCCTTTACGGATTAATTGTTGAATTGTTGGCATACTGTACTTTAAATACTATACTTTTAATGTTTAAAATTTAATATGTTTTGTCTATTACTTATCCCATAATTTGGGACTGCAAAATTACTATTTTTTTCCCACATAGAGAGTATTACTTTTTATTTCGAGACAAAAAAAAAGTTAAAATCCTAGATAGGCATTATCTATCAGCATATTAGAGAACACAAAATATGCACAAAAAGTTTGCATCACCAATAAGTTTTCAACAGTTCGTGCGCCTTTTATATCGCCAAATATTAGTTTTTTACAGCATTTTGTACACATTTTTGTTCATTTTATCCCTGTTAAAACACTGCCCAAACTAAAGCACTCCTTCTCTCAATTCCAAGTTACACATAAACAACTGCTCCATTGTTTCGCCACCTGTAAGGTGATAGGCGTTGAGCCCAACCGTACGAGCTGCCGCTACATGTTGGGGACTATCGTCGATGAAAAGGGTTTCTTCGGGCAGGAGACCTTGCTCCTCAATTATGGCTTTGAAGCCTTCGGGTTTGGGCTTGCGTATCTGAAGCAGCTGCGAGAAATAGGCTTTTTTGAACGTTACCTCGAAGATGTCAAAACCGTACTTTGCACGAAGATCGGTGGTAAAACGGTCGTAGTTTATCTGATTGGTGTTGCTGTATAGAAATATATTGTACTTCAGCCGTAGCATTCCAAGCAGTTCGAGGCGAGGTTTGGGTATGTCTATCAGTATTGCATTCCAAGCATCGTCGATTTGGCTATCGGTCAGAGGCACGGGCGAAAGGCTGCGTATATAATCGCGAAAGTCGGCCGGGCTGATTTTTCCCTCCTCAAAGAGGTCGATTGTGTCGGTTTGCGAAGCCTTCGAATAAAGCTTCTCAAAATCGGTGATGCCATAGCTGCGAAACTTGTCGGCTATGTTTTCGTAGCGTATGTCGTAGATAACGCCACCCAAATCAAATATTATGTTCTTTATAGCCATAGTATTGTCAATATATATGTTATATAGTTTTCTTGTTTTGCTCTGCTGTTGCAAAGATACGCATTGTGTACGAATTTTCACCCGCCAAGGTTTCGTTTCTATCCAAAACTTGTTGCATTCGCCTACAGGCATACCCAAATATTTTTGGTCCATGCACCATATCGACACACATACCCGTTTCAACCCCCTCGCCCTCACGAGCGGACAAAGCGTCACAGCCGTCTGATAAACTATTTTTAATCAAGTAGATAAATTATCAGACTCGATTAATAAAATAATTCCATAGCTTGAAATTAATTTTTCTGCCGGAACTGAGTTTTTTTTCAGTCGGGTCCGGGAAGTTTTTCAGTCGAGTCGGAGGTATTCTTTCAGTCGGGTCGGAGAAGTTTTTCAGTCGGGTCCGGGAAGTTTTTCAGTCGGGTCGGAAAAGTTTGCCTATCGGGTTTGAGAAATTTTGCTGTCGGGTCGTTGCCCAAAACAGGAGCTGACTGCGGCAGCCATTTTCCGCCAAGGAAAAGAAATACAACCGTATACCATTGGTCGATGAGATGACTTTGAACGAAAAAAATTTCGCAACCGCTTGGTTTAATGACCGACATTGTGTAAATTTGCTGACGGATGTAAACTGTAATTAATCACAAAGACAACAGATTATGAAACACTTAGGATTATTTATTGCGATGCTTGCGATGTCATTTTCAGTCTTATCGCAAAGCAATTCGGGCAAAAGCCTTGCCCCCAAGCCTGCGAGAGAGGGATTTGTAATGCTGAACGGAGCTTACTCCATTGCCCCACAGTTTTCCGTTGGCTTTACGGCCGGCATGCAACGCACATGGGGCTGGTGGGTAAGCATGGCCACGGATTTGAATTCGGGCTTCCCCGAGTTTACCAAAACGGATGCCGATGGCAGAAGCGATTACTACTACACCGGTAGCAAGAAAACCTCGCGCCTATCGCTACAAGCAGGCGGCATGTACAAGTTCAGCCGGCTGTTTTCGGCCAAACTTGGTGCCGGCTACGGCTACCGCAAGGTGGGATACAAAACCATGGGCAACGACTTTGTGAAGATAGCCGACCAAAGTTTTCAAGGTCTCGAATATTCCGTAGGGCTACACCTTGGCTTGGGCGAAACCTCGTTTTCGGCCGACCTTTCCACCATCGGCTTCAGCTTCCGATATGCCGAAGTGAAGATTGGCGTAGGCTACAGCTTCAAGATAAAAAATTCCAAACCTCGTAAAAACATTAAATCATGAAACGATTACTTACATTGGCAGTATTGGCCCTATTGGCCATGCTGCATGGCTGCCAACGCGATTTGGACGAGCCTATAAACATTCCCATCATTAGCGACGAAGTTAACCCAAACGCAAGTTTTGCCATCATAAGCGGCAGGCTGCAAAGCCCCGTTGCCACGGCAAAACTGGAGGTGCACGTATATACCACCGCCACGGCCGCCAACCCTGCTGTGCACACCGTTGTGCTGAAGGCCGACAACAGCTTCGAGACTACCATCGATGGCCTGGTGGCAAACACAGACTACCTATATAAATATATTGTGTATAGCAAGGTGGACCGTGCCGAACTTACACCGCTAAAGTTTCGCACCAAGGATGGCAACTCGCCACTGGTAAAGACCGGCAAGGCCGAATTTGCATCGAAAGCCGCGGCTATGTGTGGCGGCGAAGTTACGTCGGACGAAGGTTTTGCCGTAACGGCACGCGGCGTATGCTGGAACACACAGCCCAAGCCTACCATAGCCGACAGCCATACCACCGACGGTACGGGTGTGGGAACTTTCAAATCCATGATGACAAAACTTGATGAAAACACCACCTACTACGTGCGTGCATACGCCACCAACAAAAACGGCACCAACTATGGCGAGCAGATAACCGTAACAACCAACGAGGGGCTACCGGTGGTAACAACCCATGCACCTACGGATATTGTGGTGAACGCTGCCTCGGCAGGTGGCTACATCATATCAAACAGCGGCTACGCCATAACGGCACGTGGTATCTGCTACAGCACTGCCGAAAACCCGACCACAGACGACAACCGCATAGAAGTGGGTAACGGAGTAGGACGTTTTTACACACGGATAACCGGCTTGAGCAAAAACACAACCTACTACGTGCGTGCCTACGCCACAAACATCAACGGCACAGTGTATGGCGAGCAACGAACCTTTACCACCCAGGACTACGAGCAGATATGCGGCCACGACTATGTGGACCTCGGGCTGCCGAGCGGCCTAAAGTGGGCAACCCACAACATCGGGGCCGACAACCCGTGGGACTACGGCAACTACTACGCCTGGGGCGAAACCTCAACCAAGGAATTTTATAGGCAAAACAACAGTCGCACTTTCGGCAACAGAGCAATAGAAGACATAAGCCGCATACCCGATTATGATGCCGCTGCCGCCAATTGGAAATGCACTTGGCGAATACCTACAAAAGATGAGATGATTGAATTAGTAGAAAATTGTGCCTTCGAATTAACAAGTGTGAACGGGAAAAACGGTGCCCTATTTACCGGAAGCAACGGCAACACCCTATTCCTGCCTGCCGCCGGAGGACTTGAATATCGTGAGCCACCTTATGATGGACTTTTGGGACACTACTGGACTTCTACCGTTTATCATGCAAGCACATTAGAGGGCAGGTATTCGTATACGCTTTTTTTCTATACAGATTCTAATAATCCACAAGCATTTCTTCACATAGCGCTTCGTTACCTTGGTCTTCCCATCCGCCCTGTATCGGACTAGAAGGGAACAATCTTCCCTTGCGATACAACCAAAACTCACTTGCGAAGGAATTCCAAATAAGGCAGAAAGAAAGAGAGAAAGAAAGCCATAGCAGATGAAACACGCAAGGCGATTGCCCCATGGGGTAATCGCCTTGCGTGTAAAAATAAAGTTCTACAGTTCTTGTATCATACGGTTGTAGCGGTCGCGGTTCCATGGCTGGCTTAGGTCGAAGACCTCTTCGGCCGGGCGTGAGAGTTTTTGGATAAGCAGCAGGGTATTGTCCTGCATGCTGTCAAACTTGCGGCATTCGGCTTCCACCGCGTCCCAGTCGACTCCAATATGTATGAGAGTGGCAAAGTTGAAGAGGTTGAAGGTGCCTATGTTAAAGTTGTGCATCCCTTCCGACACTATTTTGGAGTGTGCTCTCGTCAGCTTTGTTTCGCCTACCTCTTCCAATACTTGTAGGTACTTTTCATATAGTATGTACTCGTTCAGCATGTATGCTACTTCCGCTGGGGTAAAGTCGCACCAAAAACGACAGGGCAATGGCTTAGCCACAAAGCGCCCCAGCATAAACGAGCCGGCACTCAGTCCCGAAAGATTTTGTTTTATGCAGTTGCTTATCACTTGCTTGAAGAAGTCTATCTTTTTGGTCATATCCAGTAGGTCGAACACACGGGATTGATCCTGATGCGAACCCATCTTGCTTTCTAGCACCTGGTGGATGTAGCGGTTGGCGTTTTCGTCGTACCACGAGTTTACCACCTCCTTGGCCTTTTCGGGGTTCTCCTTCAGGTCGCAACGGATTATGCGAGCCAGAGTGTCAATGTCGGCTATATAGTTGGTTTGAGTTGAGTTGATAATCTCTTGATATTTGGTGTAGGCCGTTTTTAGGTTTTCAAACACCGGTTTTTCTTTTCCTTCGAGCACCACGTTTTCACCGTTCAGGTATTTCATAAACCTTGCCGGGCGGAAGTCGGCTTCACCTATATATATGGTTTGATGTTTGCTTGAAAGTGTTATCTTGTCGCCTTCGCTTATTACTATTCCATTGGCATTTACAAGGGAGTTGCCTTCCATACGTATTCCGTAAGATTGGAGGTTGAGGAAAGCCGGTATTCCATATCCGCGACAAGCCGTTACCACATGTATTGCAGCCGGAGTCATACTCAGTATGGCGTCAACCTCGTTCAGCGTTATGGTATCTTCGGGTATAAAACGCTCTTGGCACAAGCATACCGAATATCCTTGCTTCTTCATCTCGCTGGCTTTGGCAGCACTGAAGCATATCACCGCCGTTATGGCGGTACGCGGAAGCACGTTCAATCCCTTTCCGAAGAAGGTGAGTTTGGAAAGCGACTTCTCATCGATACTGTCCGAAATTATCTGTCGCAAGTGGTATGGGCGTATTAGCTGCACCACATCCTCCTTGTTTATTATCCCCCTCTCGTACATAGCTATACTCGAAAGCAAGGCCGAGCGTCCTGTAAGTTCCGACATATTTAGCTGCAAGACGGCAAACAAACTGGCACGATCGGGCACCGTTTCTACCGCAAACTCTATTGTAACCGGCGACTTGAAGCGACTTTCCAGCTTGGTAAGCAAGGGGTCGAAGTGGTATACAGCCGGAAACTTGGTTTTGATCTCGCTGCGGTCGAAGTATTCGGTGTCTTCGGACGAGATGTAGCCCGTCATAATCTCTTCTCCAAATATGTTCTTGTAACTTTCTATCTGGGTTCCGCGTCCTGTTCGGCTGTGGCGGCTGTGCATCACACCGGGATAAGACTCGTCGTTACCCACTGTCCATACCATTTTGTGGAGTATAAAGGAGGGGTATGCGTGCTTGCCCTGCATAAAGGTAAGTATGGAGTCTTGGTTCTCCACATAGAAGTCGCGCACATAGTTCATAAAGGTCTTTACTTGATACATTGCGTCGGTAAGCAGTTGGCTACCAGTCTGGGCTTGGCGTATCTCGCTTTCCATCCGTTCTATCTTCTCGCGTTGGAGGTTTACAGGCAGCGTGTTGTTGTCGCTCTGGTGCTCTTCTTTCAGCGAAAGCATGTCGAATATGTTTTGTAATGTACTTAGGTAAATTCGGTTTGCCATGCTTTCGGGGTATCTTTTCAGCAGGCCTATGTAGGCATTTTGGGTTACACCGATGTTGAGCAGTGTAGGCATAAGTCCGGGTATGTATTGTGGCATGGCCGTACGTATGGCAAATACCAACGGATTATCGTCGGACCCCAGCTTACTGAAGGTCATAATCTCAAGGTTTTCGATAGCAGTCTCTACGAGGGAGTTCCAATAGGGATTGTGAAAACTAAGCGAGCTGAGTATACAAAAATCTGGCACAGAGTAGCACTGTTGGGTAAGTTCCAACAGCATCCTACCCTTGTAACTAATGTCAAACACCGAATACTCCTGCTCGGCAGTAGGCGTTACTATCTCTATATCGTTTTGCAAAGGATGGCTGTCCACATACTCTTTACATCGATCATACATAGTGGTTCGCAACCGTTCGAGCTCTTCGCGCACACTGGTATCGCCTTGCTCTTCGCGTATCAGTAGCGAAAGGAAGTGTTTACTTTTGTGGTGTTCGTTCTTTAGCAGGTAAAATATGTCGTACCACCGAGGGGCAATCTCATGCTTGGTGTCGTCACCTTCGAGGGTGTATATCACAGTGCCGGGTTTGTTGCCCTCGCGTTCGTTTTGTTTTTCAAATATGTCACGTCCGCAGTCGGCATACAGCTTCACCATAAAATAGTTGGGATAGCTAGCACGAATAAGAAATTTGCTTATATTCATAGTCGGTATGCATTTTCGTTTGATATAGTAAACAACGGAGGTTTCCACATTTTGTTGCCCGTCGGTAACAATTATGTGTCTGTGATTGGTGCCGCAATGATAATGCCGGTTTTCTATCCATATTTCATTGCATCATCGTTTTCACAAGGTTGTTTCACCTGTTGTTTTTTGCTTGGTTTGAAGGCGATGGTTCAAAGAGCCCGAAACTTATAATATTCAAAGTTCGAGATCCATAGTCTCCTTGGATGAAAGACAACTACCCGCCTCGAACTTTCCGGCTATGCAGCCCGCAGCCTGCAGTTGCTATTCCCAAGCCAATATGCTTTGGCACCGGACTAAGTGGTTTTTGCCAGACGCATGATGCTTTTTTTTGCAACAAAAATAATATTTTCAGCTTGTAGGCGTTAGATGTTGCAAACAAGACAAGTCTATAACACAAATACATTATATGAATATACAATTTTTAGGTGCTGCCAAAGAAGTAACGGGCAGCAAGCATTTGATTACAACCCGTCGTGGTTTGAAAATACTGCTGGACTGCGGTATGTATCAAGGTAAAGGTTTGGAAACCGATAGTATGAACCGTGATTTGGGCTTCGACCCTTTGGAAATTGACTACATACTTCTTTCCCATGCCCACATAGACCATTCGGGTCTTATCCCCTACATCTATCGTTTGGGTTTCAGAGGTACTGTGCTTTGCACGCCAGCCACTCGCGACCTTTGTGCCATCATGCTTGCCGATGCCGGCAAGATACAAGAGTCGGATACTCGCACATTCAACAAGAAGCGCCGTGCTGCCGACCCAAAGGTAAAGGATGTTGAGCCACTTTTTACCTCGGCCGATGCCCAGGAATGTATGCAATGTTTTATAAGCGTACCTTATCACAAACCTTTCAACATAGAAAACGAAGTAACGATAGAGTTTTATGATGCCGGACATATATTGGGCAGCTCGTCGATATACATTCAAGTACGCGAAGGACGACGAAACATCAAACTATGCTTTACCGGCGATATCGGTCGCTATTCGTCGCATATACTCAAAGATCCCGAACCATTCCCTCAGGTGGATTATCTGATAATGGAGTCGACCTACGGCGACCGCACCCACTCTACCTTTGGCAATGCCGAACAAGACCTGCTGATGGCTACCCTCGACACCTGCACCAAAAAGAAAGGCAAACTGATAATACCATCTTTTGCCATAGGTCGTGCCCAAGAAATAATATACGCTTTCAACTGTTTGAAGAACAAAAAGCTGTTGCCCGACATCGACGTGTTTGTCGACAGCCCGCTAAGTGTGTCGGCTACCAACATCATGCGTTTGCATACCGAATGCTTCAACGACAATATAATCGAAGAGATGAAGAAAGACCCCGACCCATTTGGTTTCGACAAGTTGCAGTATATACAAACCATCGATGCTTCGAAGGCTTTGAACCAACGCAACAAAACATGTATCATCATCTCGGCATCGGGTATGATGGAGGCAGGACGTGTAAAACACCATTTGGCCAATAGTATTGATAACCCCAAAACCACAGTGCTATGTGTGGGTTATTGTGCTCCCACTACTTTGGGCGCCAAAATCATGCGTGGCGACAACAAAGTGTCTATCTTCGGCCGCCCGATTACCGTTCGTGCCGATCTACGCCGTATAGATGCCTACTCGGCTCATGGTGACTATGAGGAGATGATACAATACATCTCATGCCAAAACAAAAAGAAACTGAAAAAGATATTCCTTGTTCATGGCGAAGAAGAAACCCAAGCCAACTTTCAAAAGACTTTGAACGAACGTGGTTTCAAATCGGTAGAAATACCCTGCCGCCTGGATAGCATAGAGCTAAACTAGTACACAATCAGTTCGCAATACATAAATTGGCTACGCAGCACACATCCCTTGCTGCGTAGCCATATTTTTATCTATTACTGTCCGCTAAAACTTATGTCTAAACATAAAAATAAAAGGCTGGCTTCGATTTTGAAGTTCAGCCTTTTTTAATTATATTAGAGTTGCCACACTAAAATATAATTATGAGCAAAAGTACACATTTTTTCGGACAG
>JAGCLZ010000018.1 GCA_017646685.1 Bacteroidales bacterium
CCCAATATTGTATTTGCCCAATATAATGCATTTGTCCCAAAAATAATGGCAAAATTAATGGTATACCATAAAATGTTTCACACCCGGGTATAAAACAAATTATGGTATACCGTCGTGATGATGAAACCCGGGTGTGCAAAAAAAAACGTTGTTTTGTTATTGCTTTTTGTAAATTCCTATCTACATTTTTGCATTGGGAAAGCGTGGATAATTTCAAATATTCATCACCAATTTGGCGTTAGAAAAAAAACTGCAGGGTTTGGCATCCTAAACCATGCGGTTTAGGCATCAAAAGTGCCATGGTTTCGGGGCGTAAGTATGGGAGTTTTGGGTCGTAAACCACATGGTTTTTATCGCTAAGTGTGCATACTTTTGTTGGGCGGCTATGGTATAAACCATGATTTTCCATGGTACAAATGTTCGCACTCCGTGGTATAAACATTGGTGTGCGAAAGTCTTTGGCAGGGCAAATGTTGTACCATGGAGCATCTAGTATTGTACCATCGGGCATCATACATTGTACCATGCGGCGTGGTGCAATAAACGGTATTGCACCACACAAAAAAAAGGATTTGACCTTTCGGGTCAAATCCTTTTCTGTTGTGGATATATATGTTTTATTTCTCCAATCCTTGACGAAGAATAGACTCAACCAGTTTACGACAATTGTCGTCGGGATATAGGTTGAAGCTCAATTTTGGCGACAGTTCCACGTATTCTTTTCCGTCTTCGTCTTTTTCAAAGCCCACAATGCAGCGGTAAGCAGCCACCAATTGTTTTTCGTTGTTTAGGATCACGAAGTTTTCTTCGCCTACTTTCTCAAATAGTTTGTGCGAGTTTTCTTGGTCTACCATCGTAGTTCCGTCCATTGTTATAACTATGGTGTTGCGTCCTTTGGGGTAGAAATAAGCTATTTCGTCGGTCGAAATCATTTGGGGTTGTTCGGTGTATATAAGCACCTTTCGGTCGTGGAGGTTTCCGTTGTTCCATTTTTCTACCACATCAAGGTTGTTACCGTCGTAGAATTTCCATTGTCCGTCTCTCAACCCTTGGCTGTAGTTACCTTCCGAAACCACTTTGTTGTTGCGGTATTCGGCATACTTGCCGTCCAAAAGGTTGTTGGCATAGTTGCCTGTAAGGTATCCGTCCAGCACTTTTCTGTACCAGTAGCCATGCTTTTTATTGTCGTTCCAGTATTGAATTTCTATGGTATCGCCCTTTGCCGAGAAAAGCACCGACTTGCCTGTTTTGGTACCCATCTTGTAAGTTTCGCTTTTCAGCAGTTTGCCTTCGGCGTTGAAAATGTTCCACACACTGTCGCGATTCTTTTGGTTGTAGAAGCCTGTGGCCATCAGCTTACCGTTTTTGTCGTAGGCTTCGTGGCTGCAAAACTTTCCATCAACCAGGAATGTGTTTTTCATTCTTACCGTACCGTCGGCATAGTAGTAGGTAAAAGTACCTATTTCCAATCCGTCTTTGAATGTGCCTTCGTATATTTTACGGTTGTTTTTATCCATCTTTACCCATTTGCCTTGTCGGCGGCCTTGGCTGTCCATCATGTTTTGGGCCATACCCATAAGCGGAACCAAGGCAAGCAGGGCCATAATTATCTTGGTTTTCATGATAACTGAAGTTTTATTGTTGCTTAATAAATGTTTTTATTTTTTTGTGTATCTACAGTGTTTTTACAACCGTTATTTTCCTACCGATTTCATTAGAGGCAACAATGAATTGCCGGCTTCGTTTGCGGTAGACGAACCCGAAGGGGTATTGGTTGTAATATTGTTTAGAGAGCTTAGGCTAAGCAACGAGTTTATTATATTGTTTGATGTAAGGTTGGTGATAAGGTTGTTTGAACCCGAAACCAAACCCATTGCAAAAGCACTTAGGAAGGCTTTGTCGTCCTTGTTTTCTTTAAGTACATTTCTTGCAGCGGCTATTTGTACTATACATGTAAGGGCAGTGGGGTTGCTAACGTCTATTTTGCCTTGTCGTTTGTATTCCTTGTACAAGGTTGAGATTGCTTTTCCACATGTTTTTCCCGATGCAGTTGCAGTTGCAGTATTTCCCGAACCAAACCAGCTGCTACAGCCTACTATAGACAATACGACCATACAAACGGCCAATAATTTTACTTTGTTTTTCATCTTTCTCTAATATTTTTGTTATATATAATACGTTTATTTCATTGATAATTATCGAAATATCGATAAAAGAGCCAAAACTCCAAGATGCAAATTTACACTGTTTTTTTGAATAGTATGCTATTTTTGTATAGATAATGTATTATTTATGTGTATTTTTTTGGTGATGCTGTGGGTTGTATGGTGTGGTATCGGGCCAAAGTTTGCGCTGTGGCGGCCTGCCTTTACGCCCTTTTGTGGCGGCTACATACTTGCGATAAAAGGACTATTTAATTTTTTTTAACTGTAAATTTATATCAACAGACAGACTTTTGTCGTTTACCCGTTTGTTATTTTGTTTTAGAAATCATAATAAAGAATTTATAAATATGAACGAGACATTTGATATCCAAGAGTTGAACGAGCGTATACAACGCGAAAGTGCATTTGTTGATATTCTCAACACCGAACTAAGAAAGAATATTGTGGGTCAACGCCACATGTTGGAAAGTTTGATGATAAGTCTTTTGGCCAATGGTCATATACTGTTGGAGGGTGTGCCGGGTTTGGCAAAAACATTGACCATAACATCGCTAGCCAATGCCATACAAGCCAAGTTTAGCCGCATACAGTTTACACCGGATTTGTTGCCTGCCGACCTTATAGGTACCATGATCTACAGCCCCAAGTCCGAAACCTTTTCGGTAAAGAAAGGACCGATCTTCTCCAACTTTATTTTGGCCGACGAGATAAACCGTGCTCCGGCAAAAGTGCAGAGTGCACTACTCGAAGCTATGCAGGAACGTCAGGTTACTATTGGCGAAAATACTTATAAATTGGAAGAACCTTTCTTGGTATTGGCTACCCAAAACCCCATAGAACAAGAAGGTACGTATCCATTGCCCGAAGCTCAGGTGGACCGTTTTATGATGAAGGTCGTTATTTCTTATCCAAAGAAGGACGAGGAAAAAACAATACTGCACCAAGCCATAACCCAACAGTACACTACTCCAAAGCCTATACTTAAACCCGAAGATATAATAAAGGCAAGAGCATTGGTAAAAGAAGTGTATTTGGACGAAAAGATTGAAAACTATATTACCGATATTATCTTTGCCACCCGTTTTCCGGAGGATTATAATATGCCCAAGCTGAAAAACCTTATCAGCTATGGTGCATCGCCTCGTGGTTCGATCAACTTGGCATTGGCAGCCAAAGCCTATGCTTTTATAAAACGCAGAGGCTATGTTATACCCGAAGATATAAGAGCGGTAAGTATGGATGTGCTACGCCACAGAATAGGATTGACCTACGAAGCCGAGGCCGAAAACATATCGTCCGAAGAGATAATCAACGAAATTCTAAATTCTGTTGAAGTGCCTTAATCTGTAAAAAAAAAGAACAGATGTGGAGCAATATAAAAATGGCACTACCAAATGTGTGCCATTAAAGTAATGTTATGCTCTCGATTGTTTTAAGTCTATTAAATAACTTTTGAAACTATATTTGAATAATGATAGACACAGATTTATTAAAGAAGGTACGCAAGATAGAGATAAAAACCAAAGGTCTTTCGAAACATTTGTTTTCGGGCGAATACCATAGTGCTTTCAAGGGTAGGGGAATGGCCTTTAGCGAGGTGCGCGAATACCAGTTTGGCGATGATATACGAAACATTGATTGGAACGTTACCGCAAGGCTCAATCATCCATACGTAAAGGTGTTTGAAGAGGAGCGTGAACTTACGGTTATTCTTTTGGTAGACGTAAGTGGTTCCAATCAGTTTGGAACTCGCAAGCAATTCAAAGAAGAGTTGCTTGCCGAGATTGCTGCAATATTGGCATTTTCGGCAATACAAAACAACGACAAGGTGGGGGTGATATTTTTTAGCGATAAAATAGAGAAGTTTATATCGCCCAAAAAAGGTTCGACTCACATACTGCGTATAATACGCGAACTTATAGATTTTAAACCAGACAATACTCAAACCGACATCACAGAGGCGTTGAGGTACTTTACCAATGTGATAAAAAAGAAATCAACTGCTTTTTTGATATCGGACTTCTACGACAATAACTATGAAGATGCATTGAAGATAGCTTCGAAAAAGCACGATATAGTGGCGATAAGGATAACCGACGAGAAAGAAAAAACTTTGCCCGATTTGGGGTTGGTGAAAATTTATGACCCCGAAACAAATAAGACATTATGGGTAGACACCTCGTCGAAAGATGTGCGAAACGATTTTGCACAAAGCTATAACGAGCATTCTAGGTATGTGAATGAAATATTTAGAAAGTATGGTATCGACAATGTTGAGATTTCTACAGGTCAGGATTATGTCAAACAGTTGATGAAATTGTTTAAACAACGCGAACATAAATAGAAAAACTATTTTGGAATGAAAAGAATAATATTATACATATCGTTTGTATTTCTTGCATTTGCCACCAACGCACAGGTGGATGTCAAAGCCAATTTGGATTCTAATGCCATTACCATAGGCGACCAAGTGAATTTGACAATTTCTGTGTCCAATACTGATGGCGCTATACTGTATTTTCCTACATCGGACGACTTTGGCGGTGGAAAGGTGGAAGTGGTGAATCAATATCTGGATACCACCTTCGACCAATCGGGAAAGGCGGTAACTTTTAATCAGATATCTACAATTACATCGTTCGAAGATGGGGTAGACACCATAGCAGGCTTGAAGGTTCGTTGTGTATTGCCCGACAATTCGCTGTTGGAAATACCTGTAGATACCATACTGCTTGTGGTGAACGATGTGGCGGTTGATACTACTTTGGCCATAAAAGATATTGCCGGAATAGTGAAGGTGCCATATACTTTTAGAGATTTTCTGCCTTGGATTTTGATAGTACTGCTGGTTGTGGTAGTGGCATTCCTATCTTATTATATCTACAAGCGGTTGAAGAACAACAAGCCTATATTGCCTGTGGCAAAGCCTGTTGTTGTTTCACCCGAAGAAAAAGCATTGACCGATTTGGAAAATCTGCGTGTGGCAGGGCTGTGGAAAAACGGGCAGATAAAGGAATATCACACCGCACTTACCGACATTTTGCGTGCCTATATCGAAGCAAAACTTGGAATATCGGCAGTGGAAATGACCTCCGACCAAATATTGGATTGCTATTCCGATTTGCGTAATATGCCCACCGGCTCGTTGGAAAAACTACAACAGATATTGACTACCGCCGATATGGTGAAGTTTGCCAAGTCTGAACCATTGCCAAACGAACACGACCGTTCGATGAACTACGCTGTAAGTTTTGTGCAAGAAACAGCCAATGTAATAAACTTGCAAAATGCAGGTGAAGGAGAAAAGAAAGATGACTATAAACCAAAAAATAATGAATAAATTATGTTTTCGTCAATAACATTTGCTAACCCCGGATATTTTTGGGCTCTGCTATTGGTGCCGATATTGATTGTGTGGTATGTATTGCGGTATCGAAATCAGAAACCTGCACTCCAATTTTCGAGTATATCGCTGCTGAAGAATAATAGAAAAACAATACGTCAACGGTTATATCCGCTATTGTTTGTTCTAAGGTTGGTGGCGCTTATCTGCCTCATAGTGGCTATGGCTCGCCCTCAGTCTAAGTTGAGCCGCCAGGAAATGAAGGTGGAAGGTATAGACATCGTTTTGGCTATGGACGTATCGGGAAGTATGCTGGCCGAAGATTTTAAGCCCAACCGATTGGAAGCAGCCAAAAAGGTGGCCGAAGACTTTATAAAAGGTAGAAATTCGGACCGCATAGGTTTGGTGGAATTTGCCGGTGAAGCTTTCACTCAAACACCATTGACTATAGACCATAATGTTTTGCTCTCTCAGCTAAGCAAAGTGAAGAGTGGTGTGATAGAAGATGGTACTGCCCTTGGCGACGGATTGGCAACGGCTATAAATAGAGTAAAAGACAGCAAAGCCCAAAGCAAGGTTATAATATTGCTTACCGATGGTGTGAACAACCAAGGCTCTGTAGACCCTAAGTCGGCCGCCGAAATAGCCGCTCTATACGGAATAAGGTTATACACAATTGGTTTGGGAACAAGGGGTATGGCTCCTTATCCTTTCAGAACTCCATTTGGGGGGGTGCAGTACCAGAATGTTCCTGTGGAGATTGATGAAGCCCTTATGACTGAGATGGCCGAGAGTACCAATGGCGGACAATACTTTAGAGCTACAAACAAAAAGTCGTTGGAGAACATCTTTTCGGAAATAGATAAGATGGAGAAAACAAAGATTGATGTAACGCAGTACAATCAAACCAAGGACGAATACCTGCTATTTTTGATTATTGGTCTTATGTCGTTGGGATTGGAAATCATACTTGGACTACTTTATTTTAGATCAACACCGTGATAAAACCAAAGAACTATGATACATTTTGAACATTCATATTTGCTATACTTGCTTATATTGGTACCCGTCTTCATTATTATATTTATAATAGTGCGTCGTAACCAAAGGAAGCGTTTGGATGCATTTGCCGAAAAGCAGATGTTTGCTAGACTTACACCCGATGTTTCTCATTCGAAAGCGATATTTAAATTTTCGTTGATACTATTAGGATTTACTTTTTTGGTGATAGCTATTGCCAATCCTCAAATAGGGTCTAAGATGGTTAAGGGCGAGCGTGCCGGTGCCGATATTGCCATTGCACTGGATATATCCAACAGTATGCTTGCCGAGGATATTCAGCCCAACCGCCTTACAAGAGCCAAAAAAACAATATCCAACCTGATATCTAAGCTAAACAACGACCGTATTGCAATTATTATCTTTGCCGGAAAGTCGTACACTCAGCTGCCTCTTACCAGCGATTATGGTGCTGCCAAACTTTTCCTCGAGTCTATAAACACCGATATGATAGAGGCGCAAGGTACAGCCATTGGCGATGCCATAGAAAAATCTATGCAAACATTTGGCTATGGCGATGAGGATCGCCCGTGGCAAAAGAACAAGAGCCGAACCATAATAATAATATCTGACGGCGAAAACCACGAGGACGATGCGATAGCTATGGCCACAAAGGCTCGCAGCGAAGGTATAGTGGTAAATACCATTGGTATGGGACTGCCTACCGGGGTGCCTATCCCTCAGTACAACCGTGGCGTTCATGTGGGTTATAAAAAGGATAGAGATGGAAATCCTATCACTACAAAACTTAATGAAAATATGTTGGCTGAGATTGCTCAAGCCGGTGGGGGGGTATACCTGCGTGCCGGAAATATAAATGCCAACTTGGATGAGATTGTAAAGGAGATTGAAAAGCTGGATAAACAAAACTTCGGCGAAACAATGTTTTCGGAATATGAAAGCAAGTATCAATATCCATTGGCATTGGCAATAATATTCTTGGCATTGGAATTGTTTATATTCGAGCGTCGAAACAAGATAATTAATACTGCTACTATTTTTGGCAGAAAGGAAAGTAATGACAAAAAATAAACCGTAATAAGACTTATGAAGGCAACGAAAATATTTTTGTGTTTGGTACTGATTGGTTCTTCGGTAGTAGATTTTTCGCTATATGCTCAGGACTATAAAAGCAATACACGTAAAGGCAATAAGCTATACGAAGAAAAAAAATATAATGATGCCGAGGTATTGTATCGCAAGGCTTTGGCATCGGATAGTACGTTTTATAAGGCTCAGTACAATTTGGGCGATGCTTTATATAAAGAAAAACAGTATGACGAGGCTGTAAAATACTACAGCAAAGTGCTGGAAAATCCTACAACCGACAACGAAACAAAAGCAATGGCTCATTACAATATGGGCAATAGTTTCCTACAATCGGGTTTGGACAATAGAACCGATCCCGCTGCAATGGAGAAGTTTAAGAATGCAATATCGTCATATCAAAATTCGTTGAAGATTAATCCTAAGGATGCTGATGCAAAGTACAACTTGTCGTATGCTAAAAAAATGTTGCAACAAATGCAGCAACAAAATCAACAGCAACAGCAGAATAATCAGCAACAAAATCAACAACAACAACAGCAAGACAACAAAGAAAATAAAGATAAGAACGAACAGCAAAACAAAGACCAACAGCAGCAAAACCAAAATCAGCAACAACAAGATCAACAGCAAAATAAGGACAAGCAACAGCAACAAAAGCAAGGTGCTGATAAAAAACAAGAACAAAAGAAAAAAGATGCCGAACGCATATTGGACGCTGTGAAAAACAATGAAAAGAAAACCTTGGACAAACAAAAAGTAAAAGTAAGAGGTGGTAAAATAGAAAAAGACTGGTAATGAAAACAACAAGTAAAAATTGGTTTGTGATGAAAAGAAGATCGCTGATAATATTGTCGATTTTTATGTTTATGGCTTCGGCTATTGTGGCACAGGAAGCAAGGATGACATTGAGGGCTCCGGCCGAAGTGGGCGTAGGGCAGCAATTTGCTGTTACATACGAAGTCAATGCAAGGCCAACAGATTTTAAAACCCCAACGTTTAACAACTTTAATTTCTTGGGTGGTCCCTCGCAGTCGTCAAGTTCGAGTACACAAATTATCAATGGCAATGTTACTCGCTCTATGAGCATATCTTATACCTATTACCTTTCGGCAGCTGCCGAAGGTACATTCACTATTCCCAAGGCTACATGTAGGGTTGACGGCCAGGTGGTAGAAAGCAATACAGCCCAAATAAAGGTTGTGAAACGATCGGACGCTCAGAAACAACAGTCGCAGGGTCAAGGTCGTTATCGCCAGCAGATGCAGCAGCAGGACGAGCCGGTGCAGATTGACGATAATACATTGTTTGTAAAAATTTCGGCCAATAAGACCAATGTTTATCAAGGCGAAGAAATAATAATTACATACCGTATATATACCCAAGTAAACATCAGTCAGTACCAAATAGATAAATTGCCTATAAACAAAGGCTTCTGGACTGAGGATTTGTGGGACAACAATACTAGCGTTCAGCAGTACGAAGAAACTATTAATGGCAAGCGATATTTGGTTGGCGAGATACGCAAAGCTGCTCTTTTCCCTCAGGAAAGTGGCCTTTTGACAATAGAGCCTTTACAACTCGAAGTGTTGGCTCAGTTGCCTTCGCAACGTAGAAGAACGGGT
Organism: Bacteroidales bacterium; assembly: GCA_017646685.1. Classification (GTDB taxonomy): domain Bacteria; phylum Bacteroidota; class Bacteroidia; order Bacteroidales; family P3; genus HGM05376. Next base: position 9,240 of record JAGCLZ010000018.1, read on the forward strand.
TCGATATTCGATTTGTTTGACGATGCTTTTTTCAATACTCATCAGTCAGTAAAGAAAACACTTGTGTCAAATTCGTTGAAGATAAATGTAAAACCCCTTCCCTCACCACCCGACAACTTTAGCGGTGGTGTTGGCAACTTTTCCTTGTCGGCCAAGGTTGATACCGATAAGATAAAGGCCAACGAAGCGTTGACCTACTCGCTAACTGTAAGTGGAACAGGCAACCTTATGCTTATCGACGATATTGATGTGAAGTTCCCTGAAGTTTTTGAAGTTTATGACCCTAAGGTTGTACCCAATATCAAGCATTCGGCCGGTGGTGTGAGTGGTAGCAAAACTTTTGAATGGATTCTTATACCACGCTCGCAAGGAAACTATAAGATACCTGAGGCTACCCTTGTGTTTTTCAACCCAAAAACCAAATCATACGAAACCAAGAAAACCCAGTCGTTCAACATTCGGGTGGATAAAGGTGATGCCAATGCAATGACGGCCTATTCTTCAAAAAGTGATGTGAAACTTTTGAATTCGGACATCAATTATATAATGACCGGAAATCCTAGACTTACCCAATCCAATGGTTCTTTCTTCAACACATTGCTGTTTTGGATTTTGCTCATTATCCCTATCCTTTTGGCTGTTGCGGTGGTGATATATGGTCGCAAACTGCAAGAATCACGCAAGGATATTGTTTCAATGAAATTGCGAAAGGCTACATCGTTGGCCAAAAAACGGTTGCGTAGAGCCGAAGCATATCTTACTCAAAACGACGATGAGAAGTTTTATATAGAGATATATCAAGCTATTTGGGGATATATATCCGATAAGTTTACTATTCCTCTTTCGTCGTTATCAACAGAGACTGTACAAGAATGCTTGGAAGTTAAGAATGTGGATGCTTCGATAGTTGAAAAGATATTGAAAACCCTGGGCGATGTAAATTTTGCAAGGTTTGCTCCCGGCGATAGTTCTACCAAGAAGCAAGGTATATATGAGCAAGCTCTACAAATGATATTAGACATAGAAAAACAATTAAAATAGTGGATATAATGAAAAGAATAATTAGTTTTGTAACTATTATATTTGTGTTTGCAACTTCTGTAAGGGCAACGGTTGATGATGATTTTATAGAGGCAAACAATTTTTATAAAGCAGGCGACTACGAGCAGGCGATAGCTACCTACAACTCTATTCTCAATCAAGGCTATGTTTCGGTACCGTTGTATTACAATTTGGGTAATGCCTATTTCAGGGCCGATAATTTGGCTGCTGCCATTCTCAACTACGAACGGGCGTTGAAGATAGATCCTTTGGATAAAGATGTGCTACAGAATTTGGACTATGTCAATTCCAAAACCGCCGATAGGTTCAACAAGGTTCCGGAGCTTTTCATAACCAGGTGGTTTAATGCCATACTTAGTTGGTTTACCGTATCGCAATGGGGAGTGATAACCATTATGTTGATGGTGCTGGTATGTGTACTGGCTGTTGTGTTTTTCCTTACAGACTCATATAGAACAAGGCAGATAAGTTTTTATGTAGGTATTGTTATGTTGGTATTGCTGATATGTGCCTACGTTAATGGTAGTATTTTGAAGAATAGGATGGAGAATATAAACTATGCAATTGTGATGACTCCAAGTGTTATGGTCAAAAGTTCGCCCGACGAGAATAGTGCCGATAAGTTTTTGGTACACGAGGGTTGTAAGGTTGAGATTGAAGATAATGTAAGCAACTGGTGTAAGGTGAAGTTGAGCGATGGTAATACCGGTTGGATAGAAAAAATGGCAGTAGAAAATATTTAAAATATGATAGTTATGACAAACAAATGCATCTTTAAATTATTATCGATAGTATTATTTTTGATACTTTCGTGTTCGGTAGTGGCACAAGACGACTTGCCGCTGTATGTTGATGAAGAAGAATGTGGTTGTGACCTATATTTTATTGATGGAATACAGAAAACTTACAAAGATGGTAAGTTTGGTTTTAAGCGTTATGATGGCAAAATACTTGCCCCAAACATCTACGATCATACCGATCGTTTTCAGAACGGATATTGTAAGGTGGTTAAGGACACCCTTTGCGGAATGATAGATTCGACCGGAAAAGAAGTAATACCTTGTTTGTATCAAGATGTAGATTATTTCAGAAATGGTTTGGCTCGATTTCAAAAGGACAATAAGTATGGCTTTTTGGATATAAATGCCAATGTGGTTATCCCCAATACATATTTGGCTGCATCATCGTTTTTTGATGGATTGGCAGTGGTGGCTGTTCAAAAAGATTCGCTTACAATATTATATGGATATATCGATACTTTAAATAATATAGCAATCACTCCGGCATATCAGTATGCGTTGCCTTTCTCGGAAGGTTGTGCTGTGGTGAAACAGTATGACCGATACGGAATCATAAACACAAATGCCGATGTGGTGCTTCCTATCAAATATGAGTTTGTGTCACAAATGGTAGATGGGTTATTTTGGGCTTACTATAATGGTGGCTTGGCTTTGTTTAATAAAAAGTTTAAGCCCATCACTTCTTTTGATTACGAGGATGCAAATCCTGTTTCGGAAACCCTTTTCCCTGTGATGAAGAATGGAAAATGGGGATTTGTAAACCGTAAAGGCAAGGAGAAAGTGCCTTGCGTTTATGCTTTTGTGAGTAGTTTTACCAATGGCCGAGCCATGGTTACCGATGGTAAGAAATATGGTATAATTAATGAAAGAGGCAGGTATGTGCTACCATTGGAATATGGCCAGGCCGGCTTACGAAGTATGGCATATATATATAGCGACGGGTTAGCTATGGTGGAAAAAGATGGCAAGTTTGGCTTTGTGGACAGAGATGGCAAAGTGGCTATTCCGCTTATGTATGAGAGTGCTTATCATTTTGCCGAGGGGTTGGCACCGGTAAAGAAAGATGGCAAATGGGGCTTTATCAATACCAAGGGCGAGGTGATAATACCTTTCCGCTTCGAGATAGCTTCGTTTTTTGAGAATGGCCGTGCCGAGGTTTACCTCGATGGCAAAGCCCATAAGATTAATACCAAAGGGCAGTGTGTAAAGAATTGCAAAAACTTTTATACCAAATAAACGACCGATAGTACATTATGTCAAAGACAGTTTCGCACAAAGGTGTAGTGGTTGCCGTTGATGGTAGAAGGCTAAAGGTACAGATCGAATCGGTGTCGGCATGTGCTGCATGTCATGCCAAAGGTATGTGTACACTTAGCGATAAGGAAGAAAAGCTGATAGATATAGAAATGCCTAATGGAATGGAAAAGAAAGTAGGCGATGTGGTAACGGTGGTGGTAACGCAGCAACGTGGTATGCAGGCAGTAGTATTGGCATATATACTTCCTGCTATAGTTGTTATACTATCACTTGTGGGGCTGCTCAATATTGTTTCCGAACCTGCAGCCATCATTCTTTCTCTTTTATCGCTTGCGGTTTATTACATTCTTTTATATCTATTTCGCAATAGAATAAGTTCAAAGTTTGTTATGACTTTGGCTGAATGCTGAAAGTATATTGTTAGAAAAATAGATTTGGATAATGATCAGAAAGTAGAGTAGTAGTAGATTTTTACTATGATACTCTTTTTATATCCGCAGCCCTAAAGCTCTTGCCTTCCTTAGTGGCAGAGCAATGGATGATTATTTCTGTTATTGTTCGCATGGTTCTTTGTTTTTAGGACTACAGTCAACGGACTACGGACTACGGTCGGGCGAAGCCGGCTGTTTTTTAGACTACAAGTCCACGAGACCACTAGACTACGAGTGGGCGAAACCGGTTGTTGTTTAGGACCATGGACAACGGACAACGGACTACGGAGAGCTTCGCTTACGCTCAGCAGACTACTAGTCTACAAGACCATAAGTCTACAAGTGGCTACCGCTTGGACTCAGCTAATGCTTCGCAGACTACGAGTCCACAAGACTACGAGACTACAAGTGGCTACCGCCCGACTAGTTGTCTTGTAGTCTGTAGTCCGGCGAAGCCTCCGTAATTCCGTCAATCCGTCAATCCGTAATTCCGGCTACCGCCCCGTCCGTTGTCTGTAGTCCGTTGTCTAAAAAAACTTGTTGTCTTGTAGTCTGTAGTCCGGCGAAGCCTCCGTAATTCCGTCAATCCGCAATTCCATAATTCCGGCTACCGCCCCGTCCGTTGTCTGTTGTCTGTAGTCTGTTGTCCGGCGAAGCCTTTTACCCTACCAAATCGTCACCTCCTTCGGAGCCGTTTCCCGGACCGTTGGGATCCGTTGTTTCATTGCCATTGCTGCCCGACGTGGTCGTTGAGCCGGCAGCCGTCACCTTTTTCAGCGAAGCATCCAGGTTGAGCAATGTCGGCGAAAGGTCGCCCGTGGCACGGGCTCTCAGCTTAACACCTTCGATGTTCTTGTTGGTGTTGAACTCCTCTTCGCTCTCGGCACCGCCACGGCTGTTGCGTATGCCCACGCTGAAGATGGCCAGGTCGTCGATCTTAACGTTATTGCCTGCCAAGAGCTGCTCTTTTATACACTTCACCATGTCGCAGAGTACGCCATAGATGGTACCCTTGCTGAAAGGGGTGTTGTGTTCGGTCATGTGCGAGGCCAATCCCTCCAAGTCTATTGTGCTCATTGCTTTAGGATAAGCATACCATTTGCCGTGTGTAAGGCTCTTTTCGTTTTTGTTTTGTTTGC
>JAGCLZ010000019.1 GCA_017646685.1 Bacteroidales bacterium
AAGTGGCAATCCAACTTTCGATGCAGCTACAGTCCATTGGGGAAGCACATGGCGGATACCCACAAAAGAAGAGATGGAGGAACTAATAATAAATTGCAGTCGCACATGGATAACATCGTATAACGGTGTAAATGGCTACAGAATGACAGGGCCAAATGGCAACAGTATCTTTTTGCCGGCCGCCGGTCGACAATATGAAGATAGGTATATTGGTGAAACCAACGGATATTATTGGAGTGCCACTAGTTGGAATGGAAAATTTAGAGCTAACCATATTAATTTTTATCCCGACAATGAATTTCCCATATATAGTTCATATAGAAACTATGGGCAACCAATCCGCCCGGTATCAAACTAAAAGTATCAGAAAAGTAAAATATAAACAAACTGTTATGAAGAATATTATTAAATTATTATCAGATCCATTGCAAGGATTGAATGAAAATAATTCAACTGCTAAAGAAGTAAATGAAAAGTTTTGCAACATTGCAGATGAATTATTTAATAATTATTGCATCAAATGTGGCGATGAAGAATTCTATTTAGCCGAAGTGGAGTTTTATTATTTCGAAAGTAGGAAATGGAATGGAGATTGGAATGATGTCACTTATCCAAGGAATAGTTATAAAGCAGGCGATTTGTTCTATCATCTTAGCGGTGTAGATATTTGCTTCGACAGTCAATACAATGATGATTATGGCAAATATGGAGGAATACTAATTCGTTCTATTCGAACAAAAGAAGGTGCAATTATAGCCGGGCCATTAACTTGTAAAGATAAGATATTAAATACATGTAACGAATCTAAAATGTTGCCATATTTATGTGTCAAAGAATCGGATAATCATATTTCACGAATTGCGTCAACATATAGAACTTTAGGAAAAATACAAACGGCAGAAGAAAAAGAGAGTGACTATAAACTTTGTTTCTACGATAATTCGATTCCAAAAAATAAATGGAAAACATCTATGGTAAAAGGCTTTTATAAAAAAGAAGGAACTCTGGAACGCGAAGAAGGGGAAAAGTCGAGGTCTTATAATATCAGTCGGTTTATTTTGCCGGAATAATAAAAGTAGTATTATAAGATATGACTGATAGTATTTCCGGAGCTGTTTTCTTTTCAGACTTATTGCCAAAAAAATGTCCGCTACTATATAAAAACCTAGTTGATGAATTAGGAAAAGAAAATATTCCCCATAGCTTATTGAAGAATACAAAAGATATATGGTGTCGAGATTATATGCCAATTCAAACTGATAGCAATCGTTTTGTTCTATACAAATACCAACCGGATTATTTGCAAACGCCTTATTACAAACGTACTATTAGCGATGTAAAAGCTATAGAATCTATTGAAACTATATTGAATGGACAAGTAGTAGAATTGGACTTGGTATTAGATGGTGGCAATGTGGTAAAATGTGGCAACAAGGTGGTGATGACAGAGAAAGTGTATTATGAAAACAAGGATAAGTCTCGTATCCGGATTAGGAGTTTGCTTGAAAAGGCTTTTCAGCGAGATATTGTTTTTATTCCGTGGGATAAAGAAGAAATACTTGGACATAGCGATGGGGTTATACACTATATTGGCGACAATCGTATTTTGATAACAAATTATTACGATTACGATGTTGAATATTACAATCAATTCAAAAAGATATTGGACAAGTATTTCGAAGTAATTCCTCTTTCATATAATGTAAAACAGAAACACCGGCGTAGTTGGGCATATATCAACTTTTTGATAATGGGAAATATACTGCTTGTACCTCAGCTTGGAATACCGGAAGATGAACAAGCATTACAGCAAATTTCTAATACATTGCCAAATTCCAAAGTAATTGGTGTGCCGGCATTGGAAGCAGTACGTAGAGGAGGAGCTTTAAATTGTATATCGTGGAATATGAATTGACAAATAAGCGGAGCAAAATTGCATATATTGAATGTTTTTTATTGTTATTCTTTGATATTCCAAAAAAGGGGCGTAAATTTGCAAAAAGATCAATATAATTTATTACATAAAATCAATCTGAAAATGAAAAAGTTATTTATTTCCTTAGCCACAATATCGGCCGTTATTTTATCGAGCTGTTGTGGCAACAAAGAAAAAGAAGAAACCACAAAAACAGAAATGCAACAATTGGTAGAATCGTATGCTCCGGTAAAACTTACCACCGATTTAAGCATACTTAGCGAAAAAGAACGTGCCATGCTTCCTATCCTTATCCAAATTTCAGAAATTATGGATGAGCTGTTTTGGCAACAATCATTTGGCGATAAGAGTGTGTTGGACACTATAAGCGACCAATACATACGCGAATTTGCAATGATACAATACGGTGCTTGGAACCGTTTGGACTGCGAAAAAACATTTGTTCCCGGTTTTGGCGAAAAACCTAAAGGAGCCAACTTCTATCCTACCGATATGACCAAGGAAGAATTTGAAGCATTGCAAGATCCTGCAAAAGATGGTCTTTACACCATCATCCGTCGCGACGAAAACGGAGCTTTGAAGGTTATCCCTTACCGCGAAGCATACGCCGAAAAATTGGCTGTAGTAGATTCTCTTATGGGCGAAGCTATTGCACTTGCCGAAGATGCAGGATTGAAAAACTATCTTGAAAAACGTCGCGAAGCCTTCCGCACCGACGATTATTTTGAAAGCGATATGGCTTGGATGGATATGAAAGATAGCAAAATAGACTTCGTTGTTGGCCCTATAGAAAACTACGAAGATGCCCTTTACGGATACAAAACAGCCTACGAAGCATTCATACTTGTAAAAGACGAAAAATGGAGCAACGACCTTGCTAAATACACCAAGATGCTTCCCGAACTTCAAACACTGCTTCCTTGCGATCCTAAATACAAACAAGAAGTTCCCGGAACAGAATCTGACCTTAATGTTTACGACGTTATTTACTATGCCGGCGATTGTAACTCGGCTAGCAAAACCATCGCTATCAACCTTCCAAACGACGAACGAGTACAACTAGCCAAAGGTAGCCGCCGCCTACAATTAAAGAACGCTATGAACGCCAAGTTCGAAAAAATACTTATGCCTATAGCCCAAGAACTTGTTGCCGAAGAGCAATTGGATAATGTAAAATTCGATGCTTTCTTCAGCAATGTATGTTTCCACGAAGTAGCTCATGGCCTTGGTATCAAAAACACCGTTAGCGGAAAAGGCAACCTACGCCAAGCTCTTAAAGAACAATACAGCGGATGGGAAGAAGCCAAAGCCGACATTTGCGGATTGTTCATCACTCAAACTTTGATTGAAAAAGGCGAAATGACAGGCATAACTGTCGAAGATGCTTACGTTACTTTCATAGCCGGTATTTTGCGTAGTGTACGTTTTGGTGCTACCGAAGCTCACGGTATTGCCAATATGATGTGCTTTAACTATATGGAAGACCATGGTGCTTTCGCTCGCAACGAACAAGGCAAATACATAATAGATGTAGAAAAAGCCAAAGAAGCTATGAAAACTTGGTCGGCAATGATACTTGAAATAGAAGGTGAAGGCGACTATGACCGTGCTAAAGAATATGCAGCCAAAAACGGCAACATACGCCCAAGCCTACAAAAAGACCTTGACATAATAGCCGGTGCCAACATCCCTGTTGACATCCGCTGCGAACAAGGTATCGAAGTATTGGGGTTATAATACTACAAAAATAACAGCTTATTATTGCAAAAGGATACTTCCTTGATAGGAGGTATCCTTTTGTTGTATATCCTTATCAGTCCGGCAAGTATACTATCAATATAGTTTATACCAACCACCGCAAACTATTCACTATAGCGAGGCACGCAACATTTCGCGTTTGCCTTTGGGGCCGGGCAGTTTTTCTATGGTATAGCCTGCCGCTTTCAGTGCACGCTTCACATCGCCTTTGCAGCAGTAGGTTGTAAGTATGGCCTGTGGCGACGAGGCCCGGCGTAGCTTTTCGAATATATCTTGGCTCCATAGCTCTGGCTGAAACTGCGGAGCAAAAGCATCGTAGTATATCGTATGGTATAAGCCTTGCGGCAGAAGTATATCCTGTATGGCACAATGATGTTTGTGCAAAGTAAAGGTATCGGAAATAGGTGTTTCTTTGCCCCAATCGGCGGTATGCAACTTCAGAAAATCGGCAGAGGCCGCATCGAAATCAACCGTTGGGAAGAGCGTTTTTATTTCATCGATACATAGTTCGGCATAGTTCAGTCGGGTGTAAACCTCTTTTGGAATGGGATATGCTTCCACTGCAGTATAATGCACTCTGCAACCTGCAGCCCGGGCATATAAATAAGTAAGATAGGCATTAAGTCCGGTACCAAAACCCATTTCAAAGACATATATAGTATGGCACCTACCTATGTGTAGCACCAAATTGGGCAATATATATACATGCATTGCTTCCTTTATGGCCCCATGGGTAGAATGGTAGCCCTCGTCGATAGCCGTAAAGCGGATAGAATGCGAACCATCATCGGTAACAACAAGTTCGTAATCGTTGTAAAGGAGATTATTTTCCACGACCTTGCACTATTATTATAGCGGTATATAACAATATTTTTATATCGGTAGTGAGCGACATATTTTCGAGATATAGCAAATCGTAGCGCAGACGTTCAAGCATCTCGTCAACATTTTCGGCATAGCCATACTTCACCTGCCCCCACGAAGTTATGCCCGGTTTAACCTTTTGCAACAGCAAGTATTCGGGTGCACGTTGCACTATCTGGTCGATAAAGTATTGCCTTTCGGGACGTGGACCCACCAGCGACATTGTGCCTTTCAGCACGTTGTAGAACTGCGGTATCTCGTCCAGCCGCACCTTGCGCATAAAACGGCCAAAGGGAGTAATGCGAGGGTCATTGTCCTTCGACAGCATCGGGCCGAACTTTTCGGCATCAATATACATAGAGCGGAACTTATGCATCTTGAAAGGTTTGCCTTTTATTCCTATACGCTCTTGCGAATAAAAGATAGGACCTTTGGAGGTGCATTTCACTATTACGGCAGTAATGATATATACCGGCAGTAGCAGAGTCATTGCCAATAGCGATACCACTATATCCATAAGCCGTTTTACGGAATATTGCCACTCTTCCATCAGCCTTGGATTGATAACAATAAGAGGCGAATGGAATATCGACGTTATCTTTACCGACCCGAATATAATATCACGTGTGTCGGGAGTTATCTTTATTATTATATCTTTGCGGTCGAGGAAGTTGATTATTTCGGATATTTTTTTATGCTCATAATCCTCCAGCGCTATTATTACTTCCTCTATCTGTTTTTCTTCTATTATTTGGTTCAGGTCTTCGAACGAACCAAGATGGGGCATTATCTTTTGCAAATTCTCATTGATAGAGCCGTTTACCGTTACAAAGCCCACAAACAAATTGCCCGAATAAGTTTCCTGACTATCTATCTCTTGATATATCTTATAGGCAGTATCTTTGCTGCCAATAAGCAAGGTGTTGAATCCTATTTTACGAGCATGAACACGATGTACCGTTCGCGAAGTTATAACAAGACGACACAGATACGTTAGCGAAAAATGCAATAAAAAAAGTACAATGAACGAAGAATAATAGTTTTTGTATGATGCAATATTATCGTCGAGCAATAAGACAAAGAATATTATTATTATCCCCGTAACGCTTGCTATCAAAGTATTTTGCAGTTCTTTGAGCCTCGACTTGCGAAACACATCCCTGTAAGTTCCCTGCATAGCATAAAAGGCAGCCCATAGTATGGGCAACAATATCATTCCCCGCCAAAGATTAGAATCCTGAAACACAGCATTCACATCATCAAACGAGCTATGTTCGATACCTATCTTTCGGTACATAAACAGGCCTACCCATGCTATAAGTGCCGAAAAATAATCACACAAAAGATATTTTACTATCTGCCTATTCTTATTCATTATCAAGGTCACATTTAGATATAAGACTATTCCTTATATGCTGTCAGTTTGAAATTATCCATATAAGTCTTTGCCTCTATACCATCGGGATTGGTAACGCGAAACACCAATTTGAAAGTATTGTAGTAGTTGAAAGCATTGCTCCACAAGCGGCCAAGTTGCACATATATTTTTTGCCAGCCTTGGTTGGGATAAAGACTTATTGCATAATAGGTTGCCTCGGTACTGCCCGAAGAGTATTTGCTTTGCATACCTATCTCCAACGGCACGTTTGTCCAATAGTCCATCTCCAATATAAGAGCATCGTTGATATTAACTATACAACTATCTTTGAGAGTAAACACCAACGAATCTTGAGATGGAGACATATATATGGCTGCGCAACCGGCATCGCTGCAAACGGTGTCCTTGTCCTTTACTATATGCACTGCAGTATCGCCCACCGGCAAAAATGGATTTACAACCCAATGCTCGCAATACTCTTCCCATGCAAAACGGGTGTAATTGGTGTAATGAACCGCTTGGGTATCGAGGGTGATAGCCGAATCGGGCACAAAATTCACTTTCTTCACCACCGCATCGGTATAGAAAGGATACGAACTGCGGGTGCCACTTATACCGTTGAGTTTGATAGCCGGCTTGAGCACAACATCATACTCGCCCTCACACAATACCGGCACACGACAGGGCAACTCAAACACCCCTACAAGGTTGCTCTCGGTACTGTTTTCCACAGTTATCTCTACCGTATTGATGTTGCTCGTAAAGCAACCTTCGTATCTCGACACAGAATTGCCGGGAGTATCTTCCACTTTAAATGCCGTTACTTCGATAAACGATGGTATTCCACCTTCGTCGGGTTTGCACGAGGTCATAAACATACCCCCTGCAATACATAATCCTAATATATACAATATCTTTTTCATGATAGGGAAAACGATGTTTGCAAACTTTTATTGTACCAACCGAAATTATCTTGAATGAAGACTTGAAATATTCAGGCAACTAACAACTTCTAACTATTAACTTTTTAACTTCTAACTAATAAAAGCGAGACGGAATAGAACTTCTTTTTTTGCCCTTCTCCATCTCGCTTTGGCATTTCAAAACCTATAGGCTTTAGCCTTTATGCTATATATTAGCGTGTAGCAGTGCAGGTATACATTCCCGTTTTCTCATCGTAGGTTAGTTGCACTTTGTATCCTGCTTCAACCATTTCATACATCCATTTATTGGCTTCTGCTTCATTTGCTGTTTCGTATGTTACCTTTTCTTTAGCTCCATAGGTTTGTTCTCGTTTACTTTCATCGTAGCACGATACCTTATGCCCTTCTTTGGCCATAAGCAATAGGTAGCTGAAAAGCTCTTCCCTTTCCCTGTCATTCCTTATTTCCACGGCGAACGACTTATTATCTATAATATAGGTAATAGTCACAGTCTCATTGTTTTCTACAGCGTGGCAGTTATGTTCCACCATCTCTTCTTTTTGGCATGCCGGCAGCAAGCCCCCCAGCAATAATGCCAGTGCAATAAATTTCAAATTAATACGTGTCATATATCTTATTTATATATCAAATTTATTTCTTTTTTACTTCTTTTAATGCCTTAGCAAAGATAGCAATTCCATCTTCAGCAGTTTCTAAATGAAATATAGTTATAGTATGGTTCAGGTGAGAGATGTAAACCATATAATTTTTGTACAAGGTATCTTCTTCCATAAATGTTGGATAGTAGAATCCCATTTTATGAAAAGCGAAAACATCCCTGCCATTTTTGATTTTTTCGACATCGGTGCTATCAAGATCTTTTACCTTAAACTCCGTACATAGCAAGCACCACGAGGCGGAATCCGCTGCCTGAAGTATAGTGGCGTCTATGCCCAAGGTGTCGTTTATACGCATATTGCTTATAAAACTTGGCACTATGCCGCTATTGCCCTCATAGTGTTCGATAAAGATATTCTCTTTTTGGGTGTGGAAAACGGTGCGGCGATACTTAAGCAGCACTGCCATTGCCGACACCACCACTGCCAAAAGCAAAAATACTATCAATCTCCTGTTTTTCATCATCCAATGCATATTTGTTTTGTTAGTGTATCCATAGCCATATTGTATACCACTTCGGCGGGCAACGGGCTGTCCACATAGTCGTAGCGTGGCTGAGGAGTGCAGGCATAGGCTGTGCCAAAAAGCACCACCAGCACTATGGTCATAACCACGTTGTGAAACATTTGCACTTTCTTTGCAAAATCGTCCACATGCCGTTTTATTATTAGTTTTGCCTCGTCGCTCAGCACTTCTTTTTCATTGGCTGCAGCTTCCAGTGCAGCTTCCATCTCTCTCTGTGTCATATTATATATTGTCTTTGTTTTATTTTTTGTATAGTTCATTGTATTTTTCCGTCAGTTTTTGTATGGCACGGTGCCTCCGTTTCTCCATAGCTTTTTGCTCTATGCCATACATCATTGCCATATCGTTTATAGTAAATCCTTGCAGAATGTTCTCCACCACCATGCGGTTCTTATCGTCTAGGTGTGTTTTCAGCTCATCTATCAGCTCCCTATTGCATACCTCAATGTTAATGTTCTTTTCAAAGACCTCCACATCATTACAAAGCACCACCTTATACTTCTTCTTGCCATAGTTGCTTCGCAGCACCCGACGAGCAACGTTGAGCACCCACAGGCTTTCTTCCTTTCGGCTCATATCCGGCCGCCAGCTATCCATCTGCTGCCACAGCTCTGCAAGAATATCTTGGTAGGCATCCTTTGCCCTTTCGGTATTGCCCCTGCACCAAGTAGCACATCGCACTTTTAGTGCCAGCTTATACCTATTCAGCAGCTGCTCAAAATCCTTTTCCCGCTCCGTAGCATATCGGTTATGCTTCATAGTTCAAATCCTTTTTTTCTACAAAAAACAATATCTTGGCAATACCAAAAACGATATTGCCAAGACATTATTTTATCATTCGATTAAAACGATGTTAAGAATTTAATATTTGATTATATACTATATTACAATTTTCATGCAATGAATTTCTAGAACAATTTTCGATAATAATAGTGTACTGCTGACCTTTCTCTATATTGTTTATCTGATATAAATTATTCAAACTACAAGTACAATTTGCTTCTTCTCCAAAATCTATTTCTTTTATCCAAATAGTGTCATTTGTTGAAACTACATTTATATCAATGCTATCATGTCCACAATTGATAACATGATTATAATGTTCAACATGGATTGTACGATTGCTGTTGTTGTAATAAACTATTATTGAATCAGGGGAAAAATGAGAAGAAATTACACTACTCAAACACTCTGTTTTCATCGTGTTAGAAACTATAGGCTTTTCTGAATTAGATTCTTCCCCTTTTTCGCAGCTACTAATGCTTAGCACTCCTGCGGCTGCCAATAGCAATAATAAAAACTTTAAACTAAATAACTTATTCATTTTTATTCTATTTTTAAATTTCGGAGAGGCTTGTTTTATAATGCTTGGCGTACATCCCTCTCACAATAATTCCGCCGACCGTAGGCCAATGATAGTTTGGAGCTTCTATAGGTCGGCTCCATCCTTGTCCATGGCTTCCTATATATATAATACCAAAAACAATGGCAAAAGACGACAAACACTCCTTTACTTTTAAGATTTTTCTTTTGAACATAGTTGTTATATACTATATTTCAAGATTATAAAAATCTACAACAATTCAGCCGTTTTAACAAAAATCTTTTGCCCGATAATGTAACGAATG
>JAGCLZ010000001.1 GCA_017646685.1 Bacteroidales bacterium
GGAGTTTTACGACAGCTTGAACGAGTATGAGTTTGATTTTTCGGATGTGAAGGGACAAGAGAATATTAAGCGGGCATTGGAGATAGCCGCTGCCGGTGGGCACAACGTGATTCTTATAGGACCTCCGGGTTCGGGCAAGACAATGCTTGCCAAACGTATGCCATCAATACTGCCTCCGCTAAATCTTTACGAATCGTTGGAAACAACCAAGATACATTCTGTAGCAGGGAAGATGCGAAAAGAGGATGCCCTTATATCGGTACGCCCGTTCCGAAATCCGCACCATACAATATCGGACGTTGCTTTGGTTGGTGGCGGTACCAATCCGCAACCGGGCGAGATAAGTTTGGCACATAATGGGGTGCTGTTCCTCGATGAGTTACCGGAGTTTAAACGTTCGGTGCTTGAAGTGTTGCGTCAGCCAATGGAAGAGAGAAGTATTACGATAAGTCGTGCCAGAATGACGACAGATTATCCGGCTTCGTTTGTGCTGGTAGCTGCTATGAATCCTTGTCCATGTGGATATTATAACCACCCGGATATAGATTGTACATGCCATCCCGGTGCTGTAAACAAGTATCTGGCCAAGGTAAGCGGCCCGCTGATGGATCGTATAGACTTACATATAGAGGTGACACCGTTAAGCCATTCGGCATTGGCCGAGAAAAAACTTGGTGAGCCAAGCGAAGCTATAAGGCAAAGAGTTATAGCAGCTAGAAAAATACAAGAAGAGCGATATAAGGATTATAAGGGTATACACTGCAATGCCCAGATGACTACGAAGCTGTTTAGACAATACTGCGAAATAGACCAGGAATGTCAAGACCTTATGAAGGCAGCAATGGATAGGTTGGGACTAAGTGCAAGAGCCTACGACCGAATACTGAAGGTGGCTCGTACGATAGCCGATTTGGACAATTCTGAACGCATCAATGCCGTACATCTAAGTGAGGCTATAAACTATCGCAGTTTGGACCGCGAAAGTTGGGGACGATAGCATTTACGATAACATTTTTGTGATAAGCAAAATCCATATAAAACTCCCTCGTGAGGAAAATGAAATTCCCTCGTGAGGGAGTTTTATCTACATCACGAGGGAGGTAAAATTGTATCATGATGTAGTTTGTACTATAACCATGAGTGAGGTAACGGTATAGTGTATAGGAGATGATAGTATGCTGAGGTATAGAATATTAATTGCTATATCAAGGAATAGGTATTGTGGATGTTAAGTGTAGTAATTGTATGGGGGAAATGTAAGAAATTATATTTTTTGAGTAAAAAAATGGCATGTCCCTTCTCAAAATCAAATAAAAATTGTATCTTTGTACGACCTAATGTTAATGGGATACTGTGTATTGGGTTGATAAATAAAGGAATAAATAATAAATATATAAATAATATGAAAGTAAAATACCTATTATTGGCTGCGATAATGTTCGCAAATGTGAATTTTGCCTATTCGCAAAGCAAGGGTATTTCCGATGATGTATTGAAAAAAGTTCAACAATCGTATGGAAACACACCGTCTGACAAGGCAATACGCAATGCCATTCATGCAAATGATATCAATAAGTTGGCAATCAATTCGGACAATAGTACCGCTTTTGATTCTTACTTTTCTCACAGAGTAAACTCTAAAGCCATCACAGATCAAAAGTCGAGTGGCCGTTGCTGGATGTTTACAGGAATGAACGTGATGAGAGCCAAGGCTATAAGCAAACACAATTTGCCTGCCAATTTCCAATTCTCACAAGTATATACCTTCTTTTGGGATCAGTTGGAAAAATCAAACCTTTTCTTGCAAGCTATCATAGACACTCGCAAGCAAGATATGACCGACAAAACAGTGGAATGGTTGTTTAAAAACCCCATTGGCGATGGTGGTCAGTTTACGGGAGTGGCCAATTTGGTATCGAAATACGGATTGGTGCCTGCAGATGTAATGCCCGAAACTTATAGCAGCGAACACACATCGAGAATGTCGAACCTATTGAGTTTGAAACTTAGAGAATATGGTTTGGAGCTACGTGAGATGGCTGTTCAAAAAGGAATGACCGAACAGAAGCTTGAAGCACGCAAGGCCGAGATGCTTGAAACCATTTATCGTATATTGGCATTGAACCTTGGTGTTCCTCCGTCAGAATTCACTTGGACACGCACTGATGCAAGTGGCAAACCGGTATCGACCAAGAAATATACTCCAAAGTCGTTTTTTGAAGAGTATGTAAATGAAGATTTCTCTAAATATTACATGATTATGAACGATCCTACTCGTGAATACTATAAAGTGTATGAAATAGAGTATGACCGCCATGTGTATGATGGAGAAAACTGGAAATATCTAAACTTGCCTATGGAAGAGATAGCAGAAATGGCTATAGCATCTATCAAAGATAGCGTGATGATGTACTTCTCTTGCGACGTGAGCAAATTCTTGGATAGAGAAAAAGGATTTATGGATGTAAATAACTTTGACTATGGCTCTTTGATGGGAACAACTTTTGGCATGGATAAAAAACAACGAGTTTCTACTTTTGCCAGTGGTTCGTCGCATGCTATGACACTATGTGCAGTGGATTTGGATGAAAGTGGTAAACCTAAAAAATGGATGGTGGAAAACAGTTGGGGACCAAACTACGGACACAACGGTTTCCTTATAATGACCAACGAATGGTTTAACGAATACATGTTCCGTTTGGTGGTAGAAGAAAAATATATTTCGGCAAAAACCAAAAAGTTGCTAGAACAAAAAGCTATCATGCTTCCACCATGGGATCCAATGTTTATGCCTGAAGAATAAAAACAAACAAAATATTATAAAATACACATAAAATGAAGAAAATAATTATTGCAATTGCTTGTTGTGCATTGGTATTCAATGTGGCAGAAGCAAAAAAGAAAAAAAACGAAGTTAAGAAAGAAGAAGGATTTGTATTTACAACAGTAAAAGAAAATCCTATTACTCCGGTTAAAAACCAACACCGTAGCAGCACATGCTGGAGCTTTAGCGGATTGGGATTTTTTGAAAGCGAACTTATTCGTATGGGTAAAGGAACTTACGATTTGGCCGAAATGTTCCTAGTGTCTAAAACAATGCAAGATCGTGCAAAATATTGTGTACGTCTTCATGGCGATGCAGGATTCACTCCTGGTGGTAGCTTCTATGATGCAGTATTCTGTTTGCGCAACTATGGTATGGTTCCACAAAGTGCTATGCCTACTCCGGGAACATTGTACAGCAATGATACACTTCCAAACCACAGCGAACTTGACGCAGTGGCAGGCGGTTATGTAAACGCTATAGCAAAAGGCCGTTTCAAAAAACTTTCTCCGGCTTGGATAAAAGGTCTTACAGCTATTTATGACACTTATTTGGGTGAATGTCCTGAAAAATTCGTTTATAATGGTAAGGAATATACTCCTAAATCATTTGCAAATGAATTGGGATTAAACATGGATGACTATGTGTCTCTAACATCTTACACTCATCAACCTCTCTACAGCACATTCTCTCTTGAAATCCAAGATAACTGGCGTCAAGGTTTGTCTTACAACTTGACTATCGATGAACTTATGGAAGTTATAGACAATGCTGTAAGAAACGGTTATACTGTAGCATGGGGTGCCGATGTAAGTGAAGATGGTTTTACACGTAACGGTGTAGCTATCGTTCCTGATATGGAAAAAGCTGCTGAACTAGGTAGCGATATGGCTCATTGGTTGGGCTTGAGTGCTAGTGCTCGTAAAGATGAACTAAATGCCAATATCCCTGAAAAAGAAATAACTCAAGAAATGCGTCAAGAAGGTTACGACAACTGGACAACTACAGATGACCATGGTATGCTTATTTATGGTATAGCAAAAGACCAAAACGGAAAAGAATACTATATGGTAAAAAACAGCTGGGGTAAGAGTGGTAAATATGAAGGTATATGGTATGCTTCGAAAGCTTTTGTGAAATACAAAACTATGAATATTTTGGTTCACAAAGATGCAATCCCTGCAGCAATCAAAAACAATGCTAAAATAAAATAGTACTTGTATAAATAATAAAAAGAAACTGCATCAGTCTTTTGAGATTGATGCAGTTTCTTTTTTAGTATGAGCCACTTTGCGGACTCGAACCGCAGACCTACGCATTACGAATGCGTTGCTCTACCAACTGAGCTAAAATGGCAGGTATATATAAAAAAAGTCGGGGTGAGAAGACTCGAACTTCCGGCCTCCACGTCCCGAACGTGGCGCGCTAGCCAACTGCGCTACACCCCGATAAACAAAAAAAGTGTCCTCGCAGGGACTCGAACCCTGGACCCAATGATTAAGAGTCATTTGCTCTACCAACTGAGCTACGAAGACAAACTTTTATCGCTTTTTGCGAGTGCAAAAGTACTAATTATTTTTTATTTATCGAAGAAAAAAAGAATATATTTTATTCAATAAATTAATTTTATTTGATAATAAGCGTATAATCAGGTGGTTATTTTTATGACAGCAGAGGGTGTTTTTCTTCTTTTTTGATAGAAAAATTGTTGTTTTTTCTTCTTTTTTTGTGATGAACGGAGTAAATTTGACCTATTTTATTACAAAAAATTCATTTATAGAATGAATAAGGCTAAAAGTTATTGACTTTTAGCCTTATAGTGTTACATTTATCTGTTATGAGAGAATCCGCGATTTTTTATTTTTTGAGACTTGTTTAGTATCAGCCAAGTGTCGGTTGGTTCTTTTCTGTTGTCGAGTTCTTGAATGTGGCGTTTCATGTCGTCAATTAGGCGGTCGGCCAAATCGATGCCTGTACCTTGGCGTACCACTATACGCATTACTACAACATCTTCCATATTTTCGGGTAGAGAATATGCCGGAATTTGCCATCCATCTTGCTTCATAGCATCAGAGAGATCGTAGAGTGTCCATTTCTTCTTGGATTGATCTTTTATATACCAACAGAATAATGGGTTAGGTGTGGTTTCGTTTAACAAGGTGAATCCAATATGTTTGATTTGTTCACTCAAATAGTTCTTTGTTTCCATTACGTTGGACTGAATATCTTTATACCCTTTAAATCCCAAACGGATGAATTGATAATATTGAGCCAATACATAATTTCCGGGTCGTGAAAAATTGATGGCAATAGTACCTACTTCATTACCCAAATAGTTTACATTAAAAACCATGTTGTCGGGCAAATATTTTTTGTCTTTCCATATTACCCATCCTAATCCCGGATATACCAATCCGAATTTATGTCCGGACGTACTTATGGATAATACCCATTTTAATCGGAAGTCCCATTTCTTTTCCGGATATAGGAATGGTAGGATAAATCCTCCTGTGGCTGCATCTACGTGGATAGGAATATTCCAGTTGGTTTTGCTGTTTAATTCTTCGAGGGCATTATTTATTCCTTCTACGTCGTCGTTCATACCTGTATGGGTTACACCTTGAATGGGGACTACAAGAAATGTGTTTTCGTCACAATGTTTTATTACATCTTCGGCTTGCATACATGGTTTTTCGAAGCTTATGGGTATTACTCTCATTTCTAATTCCCAATAGTGGGCAAATTTTTCCCAAACTACTTGGTAGGCAGATGAGATGATAAAGTTTGGCTTGTCGGTGGATTTGCCTTCGGCTCTACGACGTGTTTTCCACCTAAATAAGGCTGCCATTCCGCCCAACATACATGCTTCGCTTGAGCCAACAGTGCTTGCACCTGTGCAGTATGGACGTTCGGGACTATTCCAAAGTTTGGCCATGATGTTTACACATTTTCTTTCAATTTCGGCTGTTTGTGGGTATTCCGACTTGTCGATCATGTTTTTGTCCATCGACTCCATCATTATTTGCCTTGCTCCTTCATCCATCCAAGTTGTAACAAAGGTGGCCATATTCAAGCGGGCATTGCCATCGAGCATTGCTTCGTCGTGTACTATTTGATATGCGATTTCTTGTGGCATTGGTTTTTGGGGAATTTCGTATTTTGGAGAAACTCTCATGGATTCTTCCGATCCAAAAACGGAAGTGTCGATATTGTCAGGACGTTTTTCAATTTTGTTTTTCATAGTAATTTTATTTATATGATTAGTAAATTTCTGTATCTCAAACATCGGATTTTATTCCTTTGTTTTGTTCTTTGTCTTTTTTATGATTTGTTGTCTGTATATGTGAATTGTTGATTTGATGAAAAACAAAGTGTTGCTTATTTTGTTGTTTATGTATGACTTAAGATTGTATGTGTTAGATTTGGTATTATTGAAAGGAGGTTATGAATGAAGCTAATTATTTTTGCTATTATGTTGTTTGGTGTTTCTACTTTGTGTTTTTCAAAAGGTAATATTTTTGTCGAAGGGAAGGATAAATTGCCGATCAAAGCTCAGAATTTTATAAATTATAGTTTTGGCGCAGAGCGTATAGTGTATGTAAAAGAATCTAGAAGTATATTTTTGCGGAAAAAGTTTTTGGCAGTCTTTTCAAACGGAATGAAAATAGAGTTTGATTCTAGAGGCAATTGGGTAGATATTAAATTTGTGAAAGATGGTTTGCCAAACAATATTGTTTCCCAAAAGATATTGGACTATTTGAAAGAAAACTATGTCTCGGCTTTTATTTTGGAACTTGAAAAGATGAGTCGGAATATGCTTAGAGTTCTTTTGTCGAATAAGCGAGAATTATATTTCAATCAATTTGGCGATAGGGTTTTTATTGATGTTTAAATATCATAGAATCAGTTGTAAAGAAAGAAAGGTACATGGAAAATATTTCCGATGTGCCTTTCTTGCATAGTGTTGTATCTATATTGCTGATAACATGTCTTTTATCCAACACTGCCTTCAAGCGAAATACTTAGTAGCTTTTGGGCTTCTACGGCAAATTCCATAGGTAGTTTCTTAAGCACATCTTTGGCGTAACCATTTACTATCAGACCTATAGCGCTTTCTTGCGATATGCCTCTTTGTTGGCAATAGAACAGTTGGTCTTCCGATATTTTAGAAGTGGTGGCTTCGTGTTCCAAAATGGCTGTTTGATTGTTGGCTTTTATGTAAGGCCATGTATGAGCTCCGCACGAGTCGCCTAAAAGTAAAGAGTCGCATTGTGAATAGTTTCTTGCATTGGCAGCGCCTTTGGCTATTCGCACCAAACCACGGTAGCTGTTTTGGCTGTGTCCGGCCGAAATACCTTTGGAAATAATAGTGCTGCGGGTGTTTTTCCCTATATGTATCATCTTTGTTCCGGTGTCGGCCTGTTGATAGTTGTTTGTAACCGCAACGGAGTAGAATTCGGCTACCGAATCGTCGCCTTGTAGTATGCAACTAGGATATTTCCATGTTACAGCCGAACCTGTTTCTACCTGAGTCCATGATATTTTTGAGCCGTTCCCCTTGCATATTCCACGTTTGGTTACGAAGTTGTAAATACCGCCATTTCCATTTTTATCGCCCGGATACCAGTTTTGTACTGTAGAGTATTTCACTTCGGCATCTTTTAGTGCAACTATTTCAACTATGGCGGCGTGTAGTTGGTTTTCGTCGCGTTGCGGTGCTGTACAGCCTTCCATGTAGCTTACGTATGCACCTTCGTCGGCTATAATAAGTGTGCGTTCGAATTGACCGGTATTTGCAGCGTTGATTCTAAAGTATGTAGATAGTTCGATAGGGCAACGTACACCCTTGGGAATATAGCAGAATGAGCCATCGCTGAAAACAGCCGAATTGAGAGCAGCAAAAAAGTTGTCACCAATGGGTACTACGGTTCCAAGGTATTGCCTTACAATGTTGGGATATTTTTGAACGGCCTCGCTAAACGAACAGAATAGGATACCCTCTTTTGCCAATGTTTCTGAGAAGGTGGTTTTTACTGATACGCTGTCCATTACGGCATCCACAGCTACTCCGCTTAGTTTCTTTTGCTCTTCGAGCGATATGCCAAGTTTGTTGAAGGTATCCAACAATTCGGGATCTACTTCGTCGAGGCTTTTCAATTCTTTCTTTTTGGGAGCAGCATAGTATATGATATCTTGATAATCAACTTTGTCGTATTTCAGATGTGCCCACGAAGGTTCATCCATCGTAAGCCATTTGCGATATGCTTTCAACCGAAATTCCAACAACCATTCCGGTTCGTTCTTTTTCTTAGAGATATGGCGAATAACATCTTCGTTCAAACCTTTCTCAAGAGTTTCTGTTTCGATATTTGTTACAAATCCATATTTATACTCCTCGTTTGTAACTTCTTGTATTATATTGTTTTTATCTTCCATGGCTACTCTTTTATTATTTTCTTTTCTATTGCAAAGATACGTTTTATTTTGCATCTTTTGTTGTTTTTCTCTATTTGTATTACAAATATATTGTTGATTTTTTTGTAGTAGGGTGTCAATCGATTCACAGTAGGGTGTTGTGCCGTTGATGATAGGGTATTATTTTCTTCATATATATCACTGCTACTTCTGTTGTCAAAATCTGCTATATAATATTGTGTAGGGGGCGATGTTTTTTGTCATTAGCCCTAATGTCAATAATAACGTTTTTCTATAGAAAATATTTTTTTCGTAGGACGTAAAAATACATCGTGATCCAACTAAAATTTTCTCGTGAGGGAAATTTATTCGGATCGGGATGTAGGTAAATTTGGATCGTGAGGGAAATTTGGTAAACTTGTGAGGGGACTTGGCCTATGATTGTAGGGTGTAGAATCGAGGTTACAAATTGTCCGATTTTTCTTTCTTTTCGCTAGGGTAGGAGGTTGTTCTTTTGAATAGAATATTTATAGTCGATTATATGACAATCTTTTTTTTCTTGATAAATATCATACTATCAAACTTATAAAGAAATATGGCTTTCTTTTTTTATAGGTACACTTATTTATTTAATGTTTTGTGCTAACATCTTGCAAGTATGATTCTTATCTGTATATTTTTGCTGCTATGTTTTTTCTAAATATTCAGATAGATATTATTGTAAATACTTTGATTATAACCATTTGTATTTTTAATATAATACTCCGTTGTCAGCAAAGCTGTAATAGGCAGTTTTTATGTCGTTACTATCAGTCACTATTATATGATCCAATAGTTTTATATCAAGGTAGTTGGCTGCATTTTGTATCTTTTTTGTAAGGGTGATGTCATCTTGGCTTGGATTGAGGTTTCCGGACGGATGATTATGTGCCAAAATTATAGCAGTACTGCCTTTTTCCAAAGCAGTTTTGAATATAATGCGAATGTCGACAAACGTTTTTGTTATTCCTCCGCTTGCAACTTGCTGTTTGTGGAGTACTTTATTGCTATTGTTGAGGTGTAAAACCCAAAACTCTTCGTATGAGAGGTTGGCAATTTTTGTACGAATGCATTTGTAGGCATCTTGGCTCAACTGTATTTTGTTTAGCATTATAGGTTCTTCGTAATGAGATCTATATCCTAGTTCTAAAGCAGCCAATATGCTTATTGCTTTGGCCGGACCTATGCCCTTGAACTGCTTTGTAAGTTCGGTTACATTATATTTTGAAAGCTCTGTCAAACTATTGTTTACATGGTTTAGAATACGTTTGCCCAAATCCACGGCACTCTCTTCGTTTGTGCCACTGCCTATCACTATTGCAATCAGTTCTGCCGAACTTAATGCCTTAATTCCTTTTGTCAACATTTTTTCGCGAGGCTTATCCTCGTCAGCCCACTGTTTGACTGATAATTTTTCTTTGCTCATTTTTTGTTCAAATTTTTGTGCAAAGATACAATATTTCATCGAAAAAACGCAAATAAAATGGCAATAAAAAAAACTTTTTCTGACTTTATTTTATTGATAAATAGTGTATTCGTTTTTTTTCAACAGAAAAATTGTTGATATATGAACAAAAATTCATACCTTTGCATGTTCAAAATGTCTATTAACTAAATAAACACTTTAATAAATAAGAGATGCAAAATAAAGGTGCTATCAGGTTTTTTGCGATTGCGTTTGCGTTGGTGTGTTTATACCAAATATCGTTTACGTATTTTACTAAACGTGTTGAAAATAAGGCAAATCAATACGCATACAATGAGATGACCCAACAGTTGGCCAAAGATTTGGCTAAGGGTGACAAATTAAAGGAACAGTTTTACACCGATTCCATTGGAATAGCAAAAGAAGCCTATTTCATTGATTCTGTGTCGAACGAGACTGCTTACAACTTCTTTTGGATTCGTAAGTATACCTATAAAGAGTGTAAGGCAAGAGAGCTGAACTTAGGTTTGGACTTGAAAGGTGGTATGAACGTGATGATGGAAGTATCCACTGTGGATGTGGTTCGTGCTTTGGCAAACCATACAACAGACTCATTGTTCAACAAAGCTATTGATTTGGCTTTGGAAAAACAAAAGGTTTCGTCGAATACCGATTTCGTAACGTTGTTCGAAGAATCTATCAAGTCTTTGGATCCAAATGTTAGATTGGCCGGATATTTTTCTTCACAACTTCGCGACCAAATTAAATTGACAGACGACAATGATGCTGTTATGTCTGTTGTAAGAAAAGAAACAGCCGATGCTTTCGACAGAACTTACCAAATTTTGAGACAACGTATCGATAAATTTGGTGTTGCTCAACCGAACATTCAAAAGTTGTCGGCATCAGAAAGAATTCTTATCGAATTGCCGGGTGTAAAAGAACCGGAACGTGTGCGTAAACTTCTACAAGGAACTGCTCAATTGGAATTCTGGTTGTCTTATGAAGCTGCCGAAGCTATGCCTTATTTGGAAGAAGTAAACAAATATATTGCTTCCATCGGTGGTGTAGAAGAAGAAACTGAAGAGGTAGCTGAAGTGGTTGAAGATTCTACTGCAGTAGAAACAGAGTCGTCGTTGTTGGATTCTTTGACTGAAAATAAAGAAATAGATCAAACCAAGATGACACAAGAAGAATATGCAAAAGCCAATCCGCTTTATGCTGTTCTTTATCCAAATGTGACTGAAAACGGCCAAATAGGTCAAGGACCCGTTGTAGGATATGCGGCATTGAAAGATAAAGCCAAGGTTGATGAAATGATAGCCAAGGCTCGCGAAAAGAAAATTATTCCTTCGACAGTGAAATTCTTATGGGCTGCCAAACCAATAAAAGGTTCGGACACCTATATGTTATATGCAATCAATGTTACCACTCGTGACGGATCTCCACTTTTGGGTGGTGATGTTATTACCGATGCACGTCAAGATTTCAACAACATTGGTAATAGTGAAATTTCAATGACCATGAATGGCGAAGGTGCCAGATCGTGGAAAAAAATCACAGGTTCGAATGTTGGAAAGTGTATAGCCATCGTATTGGATGACGTTGTATATTCGGCACCGGTTGTTAATGGCGAAATAGCCGGAGGTCGTTCTTCTATTACCGGCGATTTTACATTGGACGAAGCAAAAGACTTGGCAAATATTTTGAAGTCGGGTAAATTGCCAGCTCCAGCCAATATAGTTCAAGAAGCTGTTGTAGGACCTTCGTTGGGACAAGAATCTATCAACTCCGGTCTTACCTCGTTTATCATAGCTTTCATTATGGTTCTTATCTATATGGTAGTGTTCTATAATAAGGCA
Organism: Bacteroidales bacterium; assembly: GCA_017646685.1. Taxonomy (GTDB): domain Bacteria; phylum Bacteroidota; class Bacteroidia; order Bacteroidales; family P3; genus HGM05376. Next base: position 11,567 of record JAGCLZ010000001.1, read on the forward strand.
GGTATCGTTGCTTGTATAGCTTTGCTTACAAATATGTTCTTCCTAATGGGTGTTATCACTTCCATTGGCGCTGTACTTACAATGCCGGGTATAGCAGGTATTGTACTTACAATGGCTATGGCTGTGGATGCCAACGTTATTATATACGAACGTATAAAAGAAGAATTGCGTAGTGGAAAGAGTGTGTCAACTTCGGTAACCGATGGTTTCAAAAATGCTTACTCTGCTATTATTGATGGTAACGTTACTACGTTGCTTACAGGTATAGTGTTGGTATTATTTGGTTCTGGTCCGGTTCAAGGTTTTGCTGTTACTTTGTGTATTGGTATTCTTACTTCGTTGTTTACAAGTATATTTATCACTCGCATGTGTATCGAATGGATGTTGAATCATAAGAAGAGCATGAACTTCTCGTTCTCATTCTCCGAAAACTTCCTACGCAATGTAAACTACGATTTTGTTGGAAAACGCAAAGTATTCTACATCATTGCCGGAGCTGTAGTATTGTTGGGTGTGGCCGGAATGGCTATCCGTGGCATGAACTATGGTATCGACTTCCAAGGTGGTAGAACATACGTTGTTCGTTTTGACCAACCTTTAAACACTGTTGAAGTACGTGCAAGTTTGGCAAAACAATTCGAAGATGCTCCTGAAGTAAAAACATTCGGACCTTCAAACCAAATAAAGGTTACTACAAAATATAAGATTAAAGAAGATAACGATGAGGTAAAATCTGAAATAGTATCAAAACTATACGAAGGAACAAAAGAATTCTTCAAGAATGATATTACTTTGAAAGAGTTCTCCTCTACCGAAACTAACCCATTGGGAATAATAAGTTCGGAAATTGTAGGACCTACTATGGCCAAGGATATACAACGTGATGCTGTAATTGCAATCTTTGCAGGTTTGTTGATGATATTTATCTATATTGGATTGCGTTTCAGAAGATGGCAATTTGGTATGGGAGGTATTATAGCTTTGGCACACGATGCTCTTCTAGCTATAGGTGCTTTCGCTTTGTTGCATGGCGTTTTGCCTTTCAATATGGAAGTAGACCAATCGTTTATTGCTGCTATACTTACAGTGATAGGTTACTCTATCAACGCAACTGTGGTAATATTCGACCGCGTTCGTGAATACAAAGAACTTTATCCAAAACGTTCGTTGCAAGAACAAGTTAATGGTGCTATCAATTCTACATTGAGTCGTACGTTCAACTCGTCGGGTTCTACATTGGTAGTATTGTTGATGATGTTTATATTTGGTGGCGAAGTAATTCGTGGATTTATATTCGCATTGCTAGTGGGTGTTGCTGCCGGTACTTTCTCTTCTGTATGTATTTCTGGACCTATAGTGTTCGATTTGTTGAAACGTAAGGAAGAAAAAGCAATCGCAAAAATAGAAAAGAAATAAACATCTGTTTTTTCAAGAGATTGAGAATAAGTATTTTCAATCTCTTGAAATTACATATAACAATTTTTAGGTTGGAATTAGGATTTGGATTGTTTAGTTTTGCAAATTCTTTGAGCAAGATAAAATGGATGATATTTGGGTCATATTAGGGTCAATAGTACTTATGGTATTATCTTCTTTCTCTTCTGTAAAAAAGAAGAAAGGGGTTAATACTTCTTCTGTTGATAAAGAGGAAGAGGTACAAGAATCTGTTTTCGAAGAGGAGTTCATTCCTAGTGAAGAATTCCTTTGTGATCAAAGGCAAGATATAAACAACATAGAAGAAGAAAAGTTTGATACGAAAGTTGATTTTTATACAACAAGGGAAAGGAAGGTAGTAAGTGATATTTTTGTAGAAGAGCCTAAAGATGAGATATTAAAGAATGGAGAATCTGATGAAAAAGTGGAGTTTGATTTGCGCAAAGCCGTTATTTACTCTACAATATTGGAGAATCCATACGTAAAAACAGAAAAAAATAAATAGATAAATAAATTAATTCTTTACATGAAAATTAAATGAGTATGTTTAGAAAAGTACTGCTAACAGTCGGGCTGCTAATTGCGGCCAATGTTGTGGCTTTTGCACAAGGTACTCTGAAAGGTACCATTATAAATGCCTCAACCAACGAGCCTGAACCTTTCGTAAATGTAGTCGTTCTTCAGAATGGTGAACAGAAAGGTGGTGCTCAAACAGATTTTGATGGTAATTACACAATCAAGCCATTGGCTCCGGGTAATTACGATGTAAAAGTTTCTTCAGTGGGTTTTGCCCCGGTGCTATTGAAAAATGTTCCTGTTAAGGCTAGTGGTTTCTCGTATGCCGAAACCATTAAGATGGAAACAACTTCTAAAACTTTTGAAGAAGTTAAGATTGTGGAGCATAAAATTCCGTTGGTTGACAAGGGTAATCCAGAATCCGGTCAACGTGTAAGTAAAGAGGATATCGGTCGTATGGCAAGTAATGACGTGTCTTCCATCGTAGCTGTAACAACCGCTGGTGTTGGTTATAGCGATGGTGGTACCGGTACTGCTCGTGGTGAAGAAGGTATGGTTACTTACGTAGGTAATGCTCGTAAGAATACCGGAGTTTCGGTTCCTAAGGAAGCTATCGAAGAAATCCAAGTAATTTTGGGTGGTACACCTGCACGCTATGGTGAAGCTATCGGTGGTACTCAAATTATTACTTTGCGTCCTCCTTCAAATCAATATCATGGTTCTTTGAACTATCAAACCTATTTAGATTATAGATTATACAACAGACTTACTGCATATTTGTCGGGTCCGATCATTACTGTTCAATCAAAAGCTGAAGATGGAACTGAAGGTGCAAAAAGAACATTACTTGGTTTCCGTTTAAGTGCTTTGGGTCAATATGCACACACTCAATCATATCGTCCAAACGAAAGTTTATATCAAATGGTTAACGACGATAAAAGAGCAGAGTTGGAACAAAACCCATTGGTGTATAATCCGTTGACAGGTGCTATCAACTATGCCGGTGAATATTTGACAAAAGATGATTTTACTACCGTTAAACGTAGAAAGGGTAATAGCTACTATATGGGTTATGCAGAAGGATCATTAGATTTGGCTTTTACCGACAATGCTATATTGAGACTTTCGGGTGAGTTTAGTTATGTAAAATCGAACTCTCCTATGAATTCTTATTTCAATGATGGTTTAGGTGTTGTAACTGATCAAACACGTTATTCTATCAATGCCGACTTTACTCATCGTTTTCCTGATGCAGGTGAAGAAACTTCGCAAGGCGATGCTACTATGCCTGAAGGTAAATCAGGTTTGACAATGAGAAACATGATGTACAACCTTACTGCACAATTCGAAAGAGTATCGCAAGAATCTTATAATCCCGAATTTGGTACAGATGTATTCAAATATGGTCATGTGGGTACTTTCATAACTGAGAAGATTCCTACATACGCTTATCAACGTATGGTAATAAACGGTGTTGAACAAATGGCTTTGGTTCAACAAGCATGGCAAGACAATATGACTTACGTAGGACCATCGGAATACAATCCAATATTGGCCAACTATAATAACCAATTGTACTATTCTGATGCATTTGCAGGTATGGCTTCTATGATCTATAACTTGGATTATTTGGTAGGTTTTAGAGGACTACGTAATGGTGATGCTCCTGGTTCAATTTATGGTATATTGTCGAATGTTGGTATTTCAGCACCAAGTTATTCCAAATCAATGTCTGATTACATATATGTGCAAGCAAGAGCCGGCGTTGATATCGGAAAACATTCTATAGAACTAGGTTTCCAATACGATCAAAGAACATCTCACTACTATGGTTTGGATGCTCGTAGATTGTGGACTATTATGCGCCAATCGGCAAACTCTCATATTATGCAGATGGATTTGTCCAATCCTATAATTGACAATTCTGGTGAATATCCTGTTGTAAGTTATGATCGTTTGGTGGGTGAAGGTCAAACTCACTTCGATGCTGCTTTCCGTGAAAAATATGGTTTGTCAGCTACTGAATGGATTGATGTTGACTCGTACGATCCAAGTGCTTTCTCTATTGATATGTTGTCGGCTGACGAATTATTCAATAGTGGTAGCAATCCTCTAGTTTCTTATTATGGTTATGACTATAAAGGTAATTTGACATACGGAAAATCTTCGTTGCAAGATTTCTTTGATGACAAAACTAATCGTCCTATCGGTGCTTTCTCGCCAATATACATGGCAGGTTATATTCAAGACCAATTCGAGTTCAACAACGACCTTATTTTCAACGTAGGTGTTCGTGTTGACCGTTTCGATGCTAACCAAATGGTATTGAAAGATCCTTATTTATTATATGATTCTTACACTGTAGGTGAATTGAGAAATGGTTCTATTTCTTACCAAGGCGAAATCCCAACTGCTGTTGGTGATGATTGGGTACCATATGTTGATGCTGTATCTGACAATCCTACTATCGTTGGTTACCGTAGTGGTAGCACTTGGTACAATGCCGATGGTGTTGAAGTTAACGACCCATACGCTGTAAAAGGTTCATCGGGTAAACCAACTCCTTATCGTAAAGATGCATCTATATCTCCAAAGCTAAGTGCTGATGCTTTCGAAGATTACGATCCTCAATTGGTAGTAATGCCTCGTATCGCTTTCTCATTCCCAGTGTCTGACAAATCGCAATTCAAGGCAAGTTATGACCAAATTGCTCGTCGTCCGTCGTCAAATTGGCAAGCCGACTACTATAGCTATTTGTTTATGACTCAAATCCAAGCTATCACCAATCCTAATTTGAAACCTGAAAGAATTACAAACTACGAATTAGGTTTCGAACAAGCTTTGAACTCAACTTCGGCAATCAAGATTTCTGCTTACTACAAAGAAACAAGAGATCTTATCCAATTAGTTCAATATGTAGGTGCTGATCCTAACCCTAACTACTATTCTTACGATAATATCGACTTTAAAACTACAAAAGGTTTCTCTCTTGCATACGATTTGCGTCAAACCAAAAATATCCGTTTGAGTGCCAACTATACATTGCAATATGCTGAAGGTACCGGTATTTCTCAAACTACTATGCAACAACTTATCAAAGAAGGTTTCTCTTCGTTGAAAGTGTTGAGTCCTATTGCTGATGACCGTCGTCATGAGTTTAAATTGAATTTGGACTTCCGTTATTCAGGTGGCAAAAAATACAATGGACCTACATGGACTCGCAAAGTAAAAGACGAAAATGGCGAAGAACGTGCAAAAACAATTAACTTGTTGGAAAACTTTGGTGTTAACATCAATGCTGTTGCTCAATCAGGTCGTCCTTATACAAAAGCTAAATCTAATACAGAATCGACAATTGTTGGTAGCTATCGTGGTGCTCGTTTGCCATGGGGCTTCTATATTGATGCTGTTGTAGATAAAATGTGGACTATTAAAGTTGGTAGCAAAGGTCGCGATACTTATTTAAGAGCTGCTGTTGCTGTAACTAACTTGTTCGACATACGTAATATTTTAGGTGTATATCCTGTAACCGGTAACCCTGATGATAATGGTTATTTGACCGACCCAGGTACTCAATCACTCATCAATGCATATTTGAATCCTAATTCTTTCAGAGATATTTATTCAATTATGTTGATGAATTCATGGAATTATTCTACACCTCGCTTAATACGTCTTGAGTTAACTTATCAATTCTAATAGTGGAGCATATTTGTAATTTGTAAAAAAAGAGAAAGATGAAAAATATATTTTGTAAAGTTATTTTGATTGCATTCCTTTGTGCTTCTTTTTCTCAGAGTGCATTAGCACGCGATTGTGAATGGGATAAGAAGTCTGCAAGAAAGAATGTTGCGACAAAAGATGTGTCGCGTTGTAAGAGAGCTCAAAGTACAGCAGAGTTGAATATTAACAATGTTCGTGCTCTTATCAATGCTTATGGTAACATGTGGTACGATGGAGCTATTGCTCAATATCACATACCTGCTAATGGTACTTCTACTCCTATGTATTGTGCTGCTCTTTGGGTTGGTGGTACCGACGTTAACGACCAACTTCGTTTGGCTGCTTTGCGTTTCGGACAAAATGGTGACGACTATTGGCCAGGCCCTTTGACTGTTGATGGTCAAGCTACAGTATCATTGGATGTTTGTAATGAGTATGATAAGCATTACAAAATCACTCAAACCGAAGTACAAACTTTCCGTGGTATGTTCGATTATGAATATGACACTATAGATGGTATTGTATCTATAGTTGCTACTCAAAATTCGAGCTATGACGAAGATAAAATAGCTCAAATAATAAAAGAATGGCCTGCTCATGGAAATACTTCTAAAGGTCAATCTAGATATTTGGCTCCTTTCTGTGATGTAGACAGAGATGGCGAATATGATTATACAAAAGGTGATTATCCTTATTATGATTTTAACAATGAGTTATGTCCTAAAACTTTGAAGGCAAACCTTAAACGTGGTGAAAAGTATGATCCGGCTCGTTCTATGGAACAAATTTATGGAACCGGTGGAAATGCTATTACAGGTACTATCCTTTCGGACCAAGTGCTTAAAGGTGACCAAACTATTTGGTGGGTTTTCAATGATAATGGTAACTCTCACACAGAGTCTGCTGGACAATCGATTGGTTTGGAAATTCGTGCCCAAGCATTTGCTTTCTCAACCAACGATGAAGTCAATAACATGACTTTCTACACTTACGAAATTATCAACCGTTCTACATACGAATTGAGAAACACTTATTTCAGCCAATGGGTTGACCCAGATTTGGGATACGCTCAAGATGACTATGTAGGATGTGACGTAAAACGTGGTTTGGGTTATTGTTATAATGGTAAAGACCAAGATGGTTCGGGTACTGCCGAAACTTATTCGGGTAACCCTCCTGCTGTAGGTATCGACTTCTTCCAAGGTCCTTATATGGATCCCGACGGAAGTGATAATCCAAAAATTGATATCGAAAGAGCTAAAACTCACGATCGTTACAAAGATTTGTTGCAAACTTATTGGATAGATTCTTTGAATTGCTATGATACTATTCAATTGTCGGAAGATGCTGATTTGTTCTACGACGATGAAACAGGTGGTGTATGGTATTTCAAACCTGGTGATGTAACAGGAAACTGTGCTATCAATGGTGTAAACTTTGGTAACGGTATCATGGATGATGAACGTTTTGGTATGCGTCGTTTTGTATACTATAACAACAATGGTTCTGCAGATAATGGTGAACCTGATAAAGCATACGACTACTACAATTATTTAACTGGTACATGGAGATCTGGTGCTCGAATGAAATTTGGTGGTGATGGTCTTCAAGGTACTACAGACTTGGTTGCAGATTTTATGTATCCTGGCGATAGCGACCCTTGGAATTGGGGTACTGATGGACAAGATCCTGGATTTGAATGGACTGAAAAGAATGGTTCGGGTGATGGTACTACTAATGCTCCGAATGACCGTCGTTTTATGCAATCTGCAGGTCCGTTTACTTTGAAACCTGGTGCTGTTAACTACATTACTGTAGGTATTCCTTTCGCTCAAGCTGCTTCCGGTGGTCCTTCGGCCTCTGTAGCTTTGTTACGTGAAATTGACGATAAATGTCAATCTTTGTTCGAAAACTGTTTCAAAATTATCGACGGTCCTGACGCTCCTACTCTTGTAGCTCAAGAATTGGAAAATGAAGTTATTCTTTATTTGACTTACGATAATCCAAACTCTAACAACTATGGTGAAAAATATGACGAAATAGATCCTTCTATTGCTAAATTTGCTTCTACTATAGTTAATGTTGAAGATACTCTTAAAGATGCTAGTGGAAATATTGTTTTGGATCCTGTTACTAACAATCCTATTATGGTTACTACACAAGAAACCGAAACACATGCTTATACTAACGACGAAAGATCATATAAATTCGAAGGTTATCAAATATATCAATTGAAAGATGCTACTGTTTCTGTAACCGATTTGGGTGATGAAACAAAAGCTCGTTTGGTTGCTCAATGCGATATCGAAAACTATTATGATACAACTAATACATTGCCTATAGGTAAATTGGTTAACTACGAAATGAATGGTACTATTGGTGCTATGGTTCCTTCGGTAAAAGTTGTAGGTGCAAATAAAGGTATCCAACACTCATTTAGAATCACTAACGATGCATTTGCTGTAGGTCAAAACACCAAATTGGTAAACAATAAAGAATACTACTTCATAGCTGTTGCATACGCTCATAACCGTTATAAAGCATACGATCCTACTGATGCAACAAAATTAGACGGACAAAAGGCTCCTTATTTGGCTGGTCGTAAGAATGAAAAACAAGGTTCTATCGAGCCTATCAAAGTTATGCCTCACGATCCTTCTACTGAAAATGGTGGTACTATTGTTCAAGCTGCTTATGGCGATTCTCCTGAAATTACTCGTATCGAAGGTTTCGGTAACGGTAACAACATCTTGCGTTTGACCGAAAAATCTATCGAAGAATTGATGGGTGCTCCCGGAGTTGAAAAAACTCACAATGCTACTATGGACAACAGAGGTGTGATGAATGATCCTTGGATTATTGCTAACCC
>JAGCLZ010000020.1 GCA_017646685.1 Bacteroidales bacterium
TCCGAAAAAATGTGTACTTTTGCTCATAATTATATTTTAGTGTGGCAACTCTAATATAATTAAAAAAGGCTGAACTTCAAAATCGAAGCCAGCCTTTTATTTTTATGTTTAGACATAAGTTTTAGCGGACAGTAATAATTTGCAAAAAGAAAATCTGTTGTGGCTCTAATTTCACCATTTGGAGTATATCCCTCCGGTAAAAATATTTTTGCTTTTATCACAGGAGTATTATTTGCATTAACACCTACATTATTGGATTGAACAGATGCAAATATCTCTTCCCCATCCGGATCCACCAACCGAACCGGATTATTCGCAATATTAAATTCAATCAAGCGGTGCTCATCAACTCCCGTTGGTCGGGTCCACCCACAATAAGCATACGGAGACAAACTAGGATACTTATCCGCCATAGGATCCACGCTCAACCACCCCGTCAAAACATCCGAATCGTAATACCGTGCTCCGAAGTAGGAAAAACCTGTCTCTGAGTCTCTTTCTTTCCTGATGAAGCAAAGCCAGTGGCTTTGAGATAGCGTTTCCGTAGGAATTTGTGCGGTAAGTGCAGTGGTAACGAAACGATAGCACAAAAGCGGAGAACAATCTGAGACCCAAAAACCACTATTTTGTACATAGTTATAGCGTGTTTCTTGCCTATATTTGGGGTTATATTTGTGCTTGTTTGTAGCATAATTACAGTTATTAGAATAGAGCCAAATCGATATATCCATTATTATTTGCCCACCATAATGTACATACTACTAAGGGTTCTAATATTGTCATTATAAATATACAGATAATCCAAAGTATTTTCCCTTTCTTTCCAACTAACACCTTTGCTAAGGCAATCATTCTCTTGTAATTATATTTATATTCCAATAAAAAGTAAAAAATAATAGTAATCAAAACAAAGGGAATAAACCAATTAGATATGTTAGATTTAATGGATGGACAAAACAATGACAATAGGCTATAAATCCACATTAAATTAAAGTAGGTAACAAATCCCATATAAACTATTGTAGAAAAAGGAGCTATATCGGCATTGCCTACTTTTTCTTGACATACATAGTGGTGATAAAATATAAGTTTTAAGAATTTATGTTTCATTTCATGTATTTATTAAGTTCTTTATTTGTGCCAAATCCTCCCGTACATACATCAATCATAGAGTATGTAAATCCTATCGCTGCACCTATTGGACCAATGTTAGATACTAAAGACATACCTACATCTAGTGCTAATTTTGTACCTACAAACCAACTGCCCCTCCATTATCATAATAATTACGCCCCTGCATTACTGAAGCTCCAATAGTTGTAATAGTTCCGGCAATTCCAATACCTTTTATGGTAGAATTATACACACTAGCCGCTTTACCCAAAGATTTCGAAACATCTGAACCACCGGCTGCAAGATTTTCTATTAAGACATTTTGCACACCCGTAAATCCACCAATAGCTGTTGTTGCATATTTTGTATTACCCCATAAATCTGAAGAGTTTGATAATTGCCCTGATGAAGGAACTTCTGAAAACGAATTATCTCCCATTCCTGGATGAAATGGGCTAAAATCCATGTTCTGTGTTTTGATATCAAAAAATGTATTCCCACTGCAATCTGTACCATTAGTCACTGTGATACTATAATCTTTCGAACTAGATCCTATATAAGTACCATAATACCTTCCGTCACAATCAACCATATTGTAATAGTCGGTTCCTGAATTTCTTCCTCTTTCACTAATCAAAATACGTTCTCCTGTCTGAATATTGACATTCCATTCGTCTAACATTCTACCATCCGGGTCCACCAACCGAACCGGGTTCCACGCACAATAAGCATACGGCGATAAAGCAGGATACTTATCTGCCATAGGATCCACGCTGAGCCAACCCGTCATCAAATCCGAATCGTAATACCTAGCTCCGAAGTAGGAAAAGCCTGTCTCTGAGTCTCTTTCTTTTCCGGTAAAAGATTGGGGGTAATTTATTGTTATATTTTGATAGTAATTTATCATAATCTTAATCGTGTGCTATATAATTCGCTTCTTTTGGTATAATCGGTAACTTTTTACTTTTCTTATTTATGTTATTATCCAATATTTTACTTTGAATAGTATCTTTTCTTTTTATAAAAACCACTTCACCAAATATTACATTTACACTATCCGGTATGCCACATATTTTTTTATATGTAGTGTATGCACTCACTTCTATCTTTAAAGTATCAGGTATACCTCCACACCCTTCATAATATGGTGGAGATAAAACAGGCTCTTTATAGAATAGTTGATCTACCAAAATAGCATTTTTGTATTGTAAATGATTCCATCCATGATCAAATTTCAATTTAGGATATTTTGAGGCATAGTCTTCTCCTTTAAAATATTCTATCTTTGAAATTGATGTATCTATTACTGCAACTAAACTCTGACGAAAAAATGGTACTCCTGCAGAGTCGTACCTAGGTACTATTTCTCTACGGCCAGTATAAGTTGTTTCGGTAAAAACTTCGTTGAATGCCAATTTTACATAGAATATACTATCCATATATTCAAAAGGAGAAAGCATATCATAATAGCTTATAAATACACCTAATTCCTTAGATATTTCAGACGTATATGAACAAACTTCAGTAAATCCACCACCTTTTCGGTCATCTGACAAAATACAGCTATTATAGATGACCATAGAAATTAAAAATACAATGATAACTCTATAATTCATTTTCTTTGTTTTTTTGAGTTGCTATTCGATAATTTGGATTTGCATGTTTGATATTACCATATATTGTAATTGGAATAATATAATCATCTACAAATTTATTTATGATAGATAGAGGAAAAATGAAACATTGAATTGATAGAATTAAATCATTTAATGATATTTTATTTGTATTAACTCCAGCAGTTTTCAATGAATTATTAACGGCTTGAGCGCAATTACTAACTATTAAATTATATTTTTTATCTAATTCATTTATCATTGTTTCTCTTATTGTTTTATCTTGCTCTGGAGTGGTAGGCAAAACATAAGCCTCGGTATAATAAGGTTCTTCATCACCTTCTTTAAGCCTATAGTTATCAAGAAAATCTTGAACTGAGCTATATGGTACATTTCCTACTTGATCTGGAGTACCTAACACAAAATCTAATACGGTTTTTAAACTACCATCATCATCTCCATCTTTGGAATAAAGATACCATTTTTCATCTTCTTTTTGAACAAGTACTGCCATATGACGGACAGGCCAAAGTGTATTACCTGCCAACAAAACTGCACAACTATCCCCATTAGGGTCTATAACTCGAATAGGATTTAATGCACAATAGTTGTACGGCGACAAACTCGGGTACTTATCCGCCATAGGATCCACGCTAAGCCAACCAGTCAAAATATCCGAGTCGTAATACCGTGCTCCGAAGTAGGAAAAGCCTGTCTCTGAGTTTCTTTCTTTCCCGGTAGAGGTGAAGGGAGTTTTTGGCGGTGTTTCAATGTTATATTTTAGGTTTGTTTGGTACATAATTATCATTAGTTTTCGGACCGCAAAATTACATATTTATTTTGAATTATACATAACATAAACATATTGTACTATGTAGTATGATAGCCTCCGTTTTTGGATGCACCACGAAATTCTATCCTTTGGCTATCCGAAAGTGATTTCAAATACCGTTGAGTTGTTCTTAAGCTTTTCTGTAATATTTTAGCAATTGTTGGAGCGTTAATTCCCGGATTATTTTTGATGGTCTCGAATATCAATTCTTCTAAATTTACACCGCCATTTTTTATCTTTGTACTAGTATTTGCACCGCCATTTGCACCGCCATCGGTTAGAAGTCGGAGCAAGTCTGTTTGCGTCGCTATGATCCTATCAGCAATAAAATCAACAAAAACACTCGGATTTTCGTGCGACAATTCGAGTGAATATACATATTCATGTCGTAGTACTGCCGGTATAAGGGCAATGGTATATTCGTTTCTTATAAGAGCGAGGTTGAGTATAAGACGTGCCACACGGCCATTGCCATCGATAAAAGGATGGATAAATACGAATTTCTGATGAGCGAGAGCTGCGAATTCGGGAGTAGGTAAATTGTGCTCATTATCGTTAAACCACTTTAGAAACTTCTTCATATCAGTCCCTATCTTGGACGGAGACGAAACAGCATATTTGCTTCCACTGATAAAGACAGGTATAGTGCGATAATGCCCGGCATTTTCAGTATCTATCTTCTCGTAAAACAGTCGATGTAGTTCTAGGATATCGGACTCTTCCAAAGGCTTATTTATTGCAAGTGTATGTATGTAATCATAAGCCTTTGCATGACCTACGGCCTCATATACATCACGCAATGGCTTACCTTCAATCGTCAAACCGTCTTCTATCACCACTTTAGTTTCCGACTCTGTAAGGCTGTTGCCTTCAAGAGCATTGCTAGAGTAGGTAAGTCCGATACGATAATATTCTTTCAGCGACTTCAACGTTTCGTTCGGAAATGGTCGCAAGGCAATTATTCTGTCTCGCAGTTTTTCTGCTGTTTGGAGCAACTTAGCTGATATATATTGTTTCATCTTCCAACAGTATTTTCTCTAATACTTAGTTTTAAACTGCAAAGTTACATATTTATTTCGATACAAAAGTTAAAAACTAGGCAAGCGAGGAAATAATTTTTCCCTCACGAGGGAAATGTGTCTACATCCCGATGGAGTTTCATCTACATCGGGATGAAAATTCATCTACATCACGATGGAATTTTGAGGTGGTATATCGGCCGAAAATTGATGGTATACCATTATTCCAATTACACCCTATCGTGAAGAGATTTATGATAGGGTATTATTTGAGGTGTGAATCTCTCCCTTTTGAAACAGCAAATCGGACTCGGAGAGCTTCCAATAAGCAACGCAATTTTTGAAAATAGTATTGCTTGTTTTGCAAAATGTCGTATCTTTGTAGTTTGATAGGAGGTGGGTATATATGATGTATTGCCTTTAGGCATAGATAGAAAGAAGGATATACAATAAATTGCTGCGATGGATAGGAAATATTTTTACTCATTTACACAATCGGAGAGGCGTGGTTTTGTGGTGCTGGTTGTTTTGTTGTTGCTTATGGCGATGCTGCTGTTTGTAAAGCCATTTGTAGGTGCCGATATGGTTGGGGAGGAGAATTTTTCGGCTTTTGCCGATTCGGTAGAGCTGTATGGGCTACACATTGTTGCCGACAGCATTGGGGGCGATAAGGGTGGAAGCTATGAAAAGAGACATAGGGTAAGGAGGCTAAAACCTTTTATTTTCGACCCCAACACATTGGATAAGGAAGGATGGGTGGCTATGGGTTTTTCGGAAAAGCAGGCACAGGCGGTGGTCAACTACCGCAAAAAAGGAGTACACTTCGACAAAAAGGAAGATATAAAAAAGATTTTCTTTGTGGGAGAGGAGGAGTATATGCAGCTGGAAGATTATGTGTGTATAGCTCCAAAGGTGGTAACAAAAACTGACAACAGCCATAGACAGCCTACAAAGGAAACTCCTATGCTGGAGCTGAACACTGCTGACTCATCGGACCTGCAACAGCTGCATGGGATAGGACCGGTATTTTCTAAAAGAATAGTGAAGTACAGAAATTTGTTGGGCGGCTACTGCTCAAAGGAGCAGCTGATGGAGGTATACGGATTGGAACAAGAGCTGTACGACAAACTGAAGCACCACATAGTTGTTGATACAACAAAGGTGCATAAGCTGAACATCAATACTGCTGATGTAGATGAGCTGAAACGGCATCCGTATTTGGACTACTACCAGGCTAAGGCGGTGGTGGAATATAGGCAAAAGATAGGTGCTTTCAAGACAATAAATGATTTACGCCATATTGCACTTATAGACAATAATACTTTCGAAAAAATAAAACCGTACTTGTCTGTTCAATAATTATAAAGTATATTTGCATATTGAATTGAATTGGCTATAATCAAGTAAGGCATTTGTTTTCACTTGGTTGTGGATTTGTTTTATATAGAAATATTCATAAAAATGAAATTTGAAGCAAAAGAAATAGCTCAAATGCTGCAAGGAACTATCGAAGGAAATGAAAATATTTGGGTAGATAAACTTTGCAAGATAGAGGAAGGAGAAGAGGGTGGATTGTCGTTCTTGGCCAATCCCAAATACTCACATTATATATATAACACCAAAGCATCGCTAGTGATAGTGGCCAACGACTTTGTGGCCGAACAGGAGGTGAAGACCACCATGTTGCGTGTGGAAAATCCGTATATGGCTTTTGCAAAACTATTGTCGGTATACAACGAGATACAGCTTAACAAGGTAGGGGTGTCGTCGCAGGCATTTATCCACCCCTCGGCCAAGATAGGCGAGAACTGCTACATAGGCGAATATGCTTATATAGGCGAGAATGTGAAAATAGGCGATAATGCAAAGGTGTATCCTCAATGCTATGTGGGCGACAATAGCAGGATAGGCGATAGGACCACTTTGTTTGCAGGTGTAAAGGTGTATTCCAACAATATTATAGGCAACGAATGTATTTTGCATTCGGGTGCTGTGGTAGGTGCCGACGGTTTTGGCTTTGCCCCTCAGGGAGGTGAAGAAGGATACAGCAAGGTGGCCCAGATAGGCAATGTGATTATCGAAGATGGGGTAGAGGTTGGTGCCAACACTTGTATTGATAGGGCCACGTTGGGCTCGACCATCGTTCGCAAAGGAGTAAAAATCGACAACCTTTGCCAGATAGCTCACAATGTGGTTGTAGGCGAAAATACTGCCATGGCAGCACAAACAGGATTGGCAGGATCGTCGAAGGTGGGCAAAAACTGTATATTGGCAGGACAAGTAGGTGTGGTAGGCCATATAGAGGTTGGCGACAGAGTGATAGTAGGTGCCCAATCGGGGGTGACAAGAAATATAAAATCGGACATTACGATATTGGGATCGCCGGCTCAAGAAGTGAATAAGATGAGAAAGATATATGTTTACGAACGTAAGTTGGAAGATATGGAAAAACGTATATCGGAATTGGAAAAATTGTTGAAACAGTCAAAACAATAAATGCAGATGGAAGAGTTTGGCCACAAATTGCCGTTGCAGCTCCGCTTTAACGATGTGGATATAATGGGGCATGTGAATAATGCCGTGATAATGGAGTTTTTCGACTATGGCAAGATGAAGTACTTTGACGCAGCCGGTGTGTATGTCGAAAAGGAACCCATAACACTTGTTATAGTGCATTACGAGGTGGATTTTGTGGGTCAGATATTGCGAGGCGACATGCCGGAGGTGTGGACCAAGGTGGTAAGGTTTGGCAATAAAAGTTTGGAGGTGTTGCAACACATAGTTTGTAATGGCCTAGTGAAGGCAACATGCAAGACGATAATGTCGGGCTATAATCGTGAAAAACAAATGTCGGAAACGATACCCGAACGGATAAAAGATGCAATAATAAATTATGAAACTAAACAATAAATGATAAAGATTATGATTAGAAAGAATGTTTTGATACTATGTTTGAGTATGTTTATTGCCGGCATAGCAGTAGCACAAGAACCTATTCCCAGCGAAAATGCGGCTTCGCTATCGGTAGCTACCGACGTATCTGTTGGATTTTTTTCCAATCAGATTGGAGATTTCCAAGTGAAGAATCAGCCTATGATAAGTGCATCGGTATTTTCAAAACTGAATCCTAATTTGTTTGTTGGTGGGGGTGTGGGATTGGCCACATGGAACTACAGCGACAATGATGGTGCTGCAACGATAGAAAACAAAAATTACTCACTGCCTATATATCTTACAGTACGTTATGTGTTTAGAACATCAGAAGCCAACCTCTTTTTTGATGGAAAGATAGGTTATAGGTTGGGTAATGAGGTAAAGATAGATATGCTTAGCGAATACCGCACGGGACAAGATTACAGAATTGTAGATGGAAAAGGTTTGTTTTCGGCTGCTATGATGGGTTTCTCGGTAAGAAATATAGAATTAGGTATTGGATTGACATTGCAAAAGGTTTCGTACGATATGATTGACCATTCTGTTGTGATAGCAACAGATTATCATCGAGATGCCGAAGAGCATAGTTCCAAGATGATGTATTCGTTTTTTGTTCAAGCCGGATATTGGTTCTAAGAATAGCTATGACACGGAATAATATTAACCATAAACAGGGAATTATATGAAAAAATATATTTTATCGATATTTGCGTTTATGCTGTTGCTGTCGTGTAATTCTGAAAAGAAAAACTATACCGACGGTGGTGCCAAAGATGGTGGACTGACAATACACCGGTTTGAAAATCTCGTTTTTGGAACTCCGCTTGCCGATTTGCATCAAACATTGGTAGACAAGCAGTACGATTATCGCTTTTTGTTCAACACCGATGTTGCAGATCCTGCCTATTTTGAAGAGATAAAATATTTTGCTTCAGACTCGGTTATGCAACAGGTTTATGATGTGGTGGTTGCCACATATCCCGATTTGTCGTGGTTGGAACAAGACTTGGCCAAGGCAATGGATAAGGCCGAAAAATTGTTGCCAAATAGCCGACCGAAGAATTTCTATACTTTGATGACAGGAACATTTGCTTATTACGACAGGGTGATTTGCACCGATTCGTTTATGGCTATAAACATAGACCAGTATGCCGTTAAAAACATGAAGTACTTCAACGGATATTTCGGTATGCCTATGTATATCGTCAATCTTTTGGATAGTATTTATTTGCCTATCGATTGTATGGCATCGTATGCAATAAGCAAGATACCGCAGTCGTATGCCGAACAGTCAATGTTGGATTTGATGGTACTGAATGGAAAGATTCTTTATTTTTTGGATGAGGTTTTCCCCGATGTCCCCGACAGCATAAAGATACGTTACACATCGCAGCAAATGGAATGGGCCGAAGAAAATGAAAACAATGTGTGGGGATATTTTATCCAAAAGAACTTGTTGTACGAAAAGGATTACGCAAAGATACGTACCTTTGTAAATGAAGCTCCTAATACCGCTATATTTGAAAATTCGGCTCCACGTATGACCGACTTTATCGGTTGGAAAATTGTAGACAGATATATGAAGAATAACAATGTTTCGGTAGGAGATCTTTTTAAGAATACCGATTCGCAACAGATATTGACCGATTCGGGCTACAAGCCAAAGCGAAAATAGATAATGATGAGATATGAGAAGAAGTGGTATATTTACAACATATAAGATATTTACATATTTGTTGGCAAAGTATGTATTGGCATTCCTTATACTGGCCATTACCCAGATTGTGTTTTTCTTTGTAAATGAGGCATTGTTTTCGATAGATGGGCCAAAAGATGCCCTAATGATTCTATTGGGAAATATTCATTTTGGAATATCTACAACGGCCATTGTGTTGGTACCGTATTTCCTATTGAATGTAATACCAATCGGGTTGAGATGGAAACCGATATACAAGAATATATCGGAGACAATATACATAATATCGGTATCGGTAATGATGGTAGCAAACCTTGCTGACACTATTTATTTCCAATGGACGTTGCGAAGAACAACGGGCGACATATTCAACTACTTAACGGTAGGTGGCGATATGGGCAACCTCGTTCCTCAGTTTTTGTCGGATTTTTGGATGTATGTTGTTGGATTTGTTGTGCTGCTGATAGCATTTATTGTGTTGTCTAGACAGATAGTTTTGTTGCCTCGCAAGTCTTATCCCAAGTCGATACTTAAAGATACTATTTTGTCGGTTTTATTTACTGCTGCGGTGGTGGTGGCTATACGTGGTGGTGTGTTTTTGCAGTATAGGCCTCTTTCGCCTATCGATGCCAGCAGGTATACCTCTTCTGAAAATACTCCATTGGTGGTAAATACTCCTTTTTCTATCATAAGAACACTTTCAAAGCAAAGTTCGATAGAAAAAGTGTCGTATTTTGCTTCGCCCAAAGCTTTGGACAATGTTTTCACTCCGCTGTCGACGGCTATGAATGATAGCTGTGATACTGTGGTGGCAATGTCCGATACTGTGGTGAATGCCAAAACAAATGTGGTGCTCATTGTGCTTGAAAGTTTTTCGGAAGAATATATTGGATGTTTCAATGCCGATGGTGGCCGAAGTTTTACTCCGTTTCTGGATTCGCTTGTGCAGAAGAGTATAGTGTACAGAGGTATGGCCAATGGCAAGCGCTCTATCGAGGCTATACCTGCCCTTTTGGCCGGTATGCCATCGCTTATGAACGAACCTTATATCACATCAGCCTACTCGATGAATAAGATTGAGGGATTACCACAGATATTGAAACGTAATGACTATCATACATCTTTTTTCCATGGAGCCTATAATGGTTCTATGAATTTTGATAGCTTTGTAAAGTCGATAGGTGTTGATGAGTACTACGGAATGAACGAATACAACAATCCCAAGGATTACGATGGCAATTGGGGAATATTTGACGAGCCATTCCTTCAGTTTATGGTCGGTAAATTGTCTGAATTTCCTCAGCCGTTCTTTACGGGGGTGTTTACATTATCGTCTCATCATCCATATACTATGCCAAAACAGCATCAAAATAAATTTGCCAAGGGCGATATTCCTATATTGGAAACGGTTATGTATGTGGATTATGCTTTGAAGAAATTCTTCGAAAAGGCAGCAACTACAGACTGGTACAACAATACTCTTTTTGTAATTACCGCCGACCATACAGCCCAAGCAATGGCCGATGAATATAAAACAGACTATGGTATGTACAAAATACCTATGATATTCTATCATCCCAATGCCGATACTGCATATAGAAGCAATCATATATTTCAACAAATAGATTTGATGCCTACGTTGATAGATTATCTGAAACTGAATGAGTCGTATGCTTGTTTTGGAAAAAGCATTTACCAAACAGAGGGCGGGTACCATGTTGCATACAGAAACGGATACTATCAGCTGCTCAAGGAAGGCTATTTGTTGAGGTTCAATAGCGAGAAGTTTGAGATATTTGATGTGGAGAAAGATCCTATGCTTACTCATAATATTGCAAAAGACAAGAACGATAAGGCTATCGAAGACCTTAAGCAATACTTGAAAGCAATTATTCAACAATATAACAATAGATTGATAGAAAATCGTTTGAATGTAGATGAAAATATCTAAGCCATAACTATGACTGAAAATAAGAAACTATTGGTGATAATAAATCCGATATCGGGGGTTGGCAAGCAGAAAACTATCGAAGCTGTTTTGGAGTCGCATCTGAATCATAATCTTTTTGATTATGAGATAAGGTATACCGAGTATGCCCACCATGCCACTACGATAGCCGAAGAAGCATGTTTGAGCAAACGCTACGATGCCATAATAGCAGTGGGTGGCGATGGCTCTGTCAATGACGTTGCGGCAGGGATAAGGGCCGCAAAATCGGAGGTGGCACTGGGAATAATACCTTGTGGTTCGGGCAACGGATTGGCACGACACCTAAGGATCCCCTTATCGCCAAAGAAGGCAATGGATGTGATAAACAATTTCTATTCGGAGAAGATAGATACAATATCTATAAACGGCAATACTTGTGCAAGCATTGCCGGAATTGGGTTTGATGCCCTTGTGGCTCATAAGTTTAGCACCGCCAAAACACGGGGATTGCAGGCTTACACAGAGGTAATACTAAGCGAATATCCTTTCTACAAACCTACTACCTACAAACTAAACATCGATGGCAGAGATGTTGAACGCAAGGCATTGTTTGTAAGTTTTGCCAATTCCAACCAGTTTGGCTACAACGCGGTGGTGGCACCTTCGGCCAGCCTAAAAGATGGGCTGATAGATGTGTGTATTGTAGAGCAGATACCTATAATACACATGCCTATAATAGCTCAGCTGGTATATACCAAGCACTTTGACCTATCGCAACATGTGGAGATAATAAAGGCAAAGAATATAAAGGTTTACAACAACGAATATGAATGGGTGAACCTTGATGGCGAAGCTGTGAAGATGGGGGGCGAATTGGATATATCAATAGAAACAGAATCGTTAAAAATAATTTGTCCAAATGGGAAAGAAAAATAAAGCAGTGGGGGTGGTTTATTCGACCAATCCGGATTACGAGTATCAGTACGAAGATGATGATGTGGTAGAGGAAACTCTTCCTCCCCAGCAGCAGAACCTTAGGGTGATGCTAGACAAGAAGCAACGGGGCGGGAAGATGGTTACTCTGATAACCGGTTTTGTAGGTACCAACGATGATTTGCAGGCATTGGCCAAGAAGCTGAAAACAAAATGCGGAGTAGGTGGTTCGGCAAAAGATGGGGAGATACTTATACAAGGCGATTTTCGCGACAAGGTGATGGAAATATTATTGTCCGAATCCTACAAAGTAAAAAAAATAGGTGGATGATGTTGTATTTACGTATATTTGTAAATGAATTTTATATATACCGGAAAATATTCAGATAAATGGCAGTAGATACGTTACCTTCAAGAATTTTAGAAAACACAGTAAACGAGTTGTCCAAACTTCCCGGAATAGGCAAGCGTACAGCATTGCGTTTTGCTTTGTACCTGCTTAAACAACCATCGTCGGAAATAGATGGTTTGGTGACGGCGTTGGTACAACTGAAATCAGATATAAAGTATTGCAAAAGATGTCATTGTATTTCGGACGACGATATATGTCCGGTGTGTTCCAATCCGAAACGCGACGGCACCACGGTGTGTGTGGTAGAGAATATACAAGACGTTATGGCTATCGAAAACACTCAGCAATTCAATGGTGTATACCATGTGTTGGGTGGCGTTATATCGCCTATAGATGGGATAGGAATAAATGATTTGCACATTGCCGATTTGATTACACGTATCGAAACCGAGAATGTAAAAGAAGTGATACTGGCTTTGCCAACAACGATGGAAGGCGATACTACAAACTTTTACATACATCGACAATTGCAGAAGTTTGATAATGTTGCGGTATCTACAATAGCTAGAGGTATTGCCATTGGCGATAATTTGGAGTATGCCGACGAGGTAACACTTGGTCGCTCCATACTAAACAGAGTGCCTTTTGAAAATGTGTTTAAACGATGATAAATAATATGATTGCGAGATGGCGAAAACTCGCTTTCCCGCTTACGATGAAACTCCCTCGTGATACAGATTTATCTACATCGCGAGGGAGTTTGATTTTCCTCGTGATCTAATTTCATCTCCCTCGCGAGGGAATTTTTAGGCTGTTGAAATGACGGTTGTACTGCTGTGCACCACGAAACATACCACCTTGGAACTACTTGGAAAACGATAGTGAAAATATTTTTTGAATAATACTTGTTCAATTGAAAATTTAACCGTAAATTTGCAGAGTGTAGTATGTAAGTGCACTAAGTGTATAGTGTGCTGAGAAACAAAGATAAAGTATATAAATAGATAAGATATATGCAAGTAAATAGAAGAGCAGAACTTTTCCCTAACGTTACCGACGAACAATGGAACGATTGGAAATGGCAAGTTAAAAATAGAGTAGAAACATTGGAAGAGCTTAACAAATACATTAAGCTTACCGAAGAAGAACAAGAAGGTGTACGCAAATCTTTGAAAACTTTGCGTATGGCTATAACTCCATATTATTTGAGCCTTATAGATCCTAACGATCCTAATGATCCGGTTCGTCGTCAGGCTATACCTACAGAAGCTGAAACACACATCTCTGCAGCCGATTTGCAAGACCCATTGCACGAAGACGAAGATTCTCCAACACCGGGCCTTACTCATCGTTATCCGGATAGAGTGTTGCTGTTGATTACCGACATGTGCTCGATGTATTGCCGCCATTGTACTCGTCGTCGTTTTGCAGGTCAAAACGACTGCGAATCGCCATCTGAACGTATACAAAAAGCAATAGACTATATAGCAAAGACACCAACAGTACGCGACGTGCTATTGTCGGGTGGTGATGCACTTATGGTAAACGACGAAATGTTGGAATCTATCATTCAACGTTTGCGTGCCATTCCTCACGTAGAAATCATACGTATAGGTTCTCGTACACCGGTGGTATGTCCACAACGTATTACCGACAACTTGGTGAACATGCTTAAGAAATATCACCCAATATGGTTGAACACTCACTTTAACCACCCCAACGAAATGACTCCCGAAGCTTCTGCAGCATTGGCAAGATTGGCCAACGCCGGTATTCCTTTGGGTAACCAATCGGTATTGCTTCGCGGTGTTAACGACTGCGTTCACGTAATGAAACGTTTGGTTCACCTATTGGTTAAGAACAGAGTTCGCCCATACTACATCTATCAATGCGACCTATCGATGGGATTGGAACACTTCCGTACTCCGGTATCGAAGGGTATAGAAATCATTGAAGGTTTACGCGGACACACTTCGGGATATGCAGTGCCTACATTTGTAGTTGACGCTCCCGGTGGCGGTGGAAAAACTCCGGTAATGCCAAACTATGTAATATCGCAAAGCCCACGCAAAGTGATATTGAGAAACTTCGAAGGCGTTATCACTACCTACACCGAACCTGAAAATTATGTAGACGAATGCAACTGCATTGATTGCCAAAACAAGAAACAGATAGACGAGGGTGTGTGCTCGCTTTTGGAAACAGACCGTATGGCATTAGAACCCGGTTATTTGGCTCGTAAAGAACGTAACAAGAAATAATAATGCGAAAACGTTTGTCGCCCAGTTGTGGCTGCAAACGTTTTTTCATACAAAGACTAATGGGGATGTCGAAAACCGTGAATAGAGTAGACGTATAAAATAACACTAATTGATCATGAAAAAACTAATGTTGACTTTATCAGTAGTGGCTTTCGTAGCTTCGCTGGCATCTTGTACCAAAACTTGTAATTGTGCAACTTATGTAGGCGGTTTAGCAACCGAAGCCGAAGAAGTAGAATTGGCTGAAGGTGCCGAAAGTTGTGCAGAAATGACTACCGGAGTGAGTGCAGCCGGTGTAAAAGTTGGATACTTCTGCGAATAAGATATTTGTAAAAAAAAGATTTTAAACAATACAAAAAGAATATGGGGAAGCCGAAAACCATTAATAGAGTAGGCATTATTTTTAAAACTAAATTATCATGAAAAAAGTATTTTTAACTTTAGCAGTAGTAGCTTTTGTAGCATCTTTAGCATCTTGTAAAAAAACTTGTACTTGTACAACTACTACAAACGGTGTGGAAGAAATGGTTGTAGAAATGGACGCAGTAGGCGGTTGTGCTGACATGAACACCACTATGACTGTTGGAGATATTACTACAACTACAACATGTGAATAATCCGATAAGCTACAAAGAGAAAAAGAGAAGCGATTTCGCTTCTCTTTTTTCTTTTAGAGGGCGTTTGAGAATGATTGAGATTGATAGCACTCAAATGCTCTGTAGCAGGAGTGGTTATTAATAGTAGGAGGGGAAATTTTATATTTGGAAAAGTCAAAAAAATACCGTACATTTGCAGGAAAAATTTACATTACCGTGGATAACTTAAAATACAGTTTAAGAGGTGTTTCGGCATCCAAAGAGGATGTTCACGCCGCTATTAAAAATATAGATAAAGGCCTTTACCCGAAAGCCTTTTGTAAAATCATACCCGATATATTGACCAACGATAGCGATTATTGCACAATTATGCATGCCGACGGAGCAGGTACAAAGTCGTCGTTGGCATACATGTATTGGAAAGAAACAGGTGATATGTCGGTATGGAAAGGCATTGCAATAGATGCTATAGTTATGAACCTCGACGACTTGCTGTGTGTGGGTGTAACAGACTCTATACTGCTGTCGTCCACAATAGGTCGCAACAAACGCCTTGTTCCCGGCGAAGTAATATCGGCTATAATCAACGGCACCGAAGAGTTTTTGGCAAAAATGCGTGATTTGGGCGTAGGTATCTACTCTACAGGTGGCGAAACTGCCGATGTTGGCGACTTGGTTAGAACCATAATTGTCGACTCGACGGTTACGGCACGTTTGAAACGTAGCGATGTTATTTCCAATCATACCATTGCTGACGGCAATGTGATAGTAGGCCTTAGCTCGTATGGTCAAGCAACCTATGAAACCGAATACAACGGTGGTATGGGTAGCAACGGTCTTACATCGGCACGACACGATGTGTTTAGCAAACTTTGTGCCGAAAAATATCCCGAAAGTTATGATAGCAATTTGCCAAGCGATGTGGTATATTGTGGCAATATGTCGCTAACTTCGCCTACCGAAGTGCCAGGTGTGGATGCAGGTAAGATGGTGCTTTCGCCAACTCGTACATACGCTCCTATTATCAAAGAGGTGCTTTCGCAATATCGCAACAAGATATGCGGAATGGTACACTGCAGTGGTGGAGCTCAAACCAAGGTGCTACACTTTGTTGAAAATCTACATGTGGTGAAAGACAATATGTTTGATGTGCCTCCATTGTTCAAAATGATTCACGAGCAATCTCAAACCGATTGGCAGGAGATGTACAAGGTGTTCAATATGGGTCATCGTATGGAGATATACACCGATAGCGAGACTGCCAAGAGTATAATAGAGATTTCGAAGTCGTTTAATGTTGATGCCAAAGTGATAGGATATTGCGAAGCATACGACGGCAAGAAAGTAACAGTGAAATCCGATAAAGGAACATTTACTTATTTGGGATAACGAGTTTTATCATACTACTACATATTTATTCTACCAACAGTTGCACAGATGGCCGATATTTATTCAAATAGAAGTAGTATAATAAAAATTATATTCGTTGTTGTCAGTGTCATATTCGTTATTCGGCTTTTCTTTTTGCAGATAGTGAATAATGAGTACAAGATGATGTCTGAACGCAACGCGTTCCGCTATATAACCCAATATCCGGCTAGGGGTTTGGTTTATGACCGCAACGGGAAACTTTTGGTCTACAACGAGGCTGTTTACGACCTTATGGTTATTCCGCGGCAGGTTAAAGCTATGGACACAATGGCCTTTTGTGAACTTGTGGGTATAACTCGCGACGAATTTATCCAAAAGATGAAAAAGGCTCGTGCCTATTCGCCATATGTTCCATCGGCATTTTCAAAGCAAATATCCAAAGAGGAGTATGGTAGCATACAGGAAAACCTCTACAAGTTTGAAGGCTTCTATGTGCAGTCTAGAACATTGCGGAAATACGAACAGCCGGTGGCGGCACATGTGTTGGGATATATAGGCGAGGTTAACCAGAAGGAAATAGACAATAACCCTTATTATAAGCAGGGCGACTATATAGGCAAGAGCGGGTTGGAAAAGTCATACGAAGAGATACTTCGTGGACAAAAAGGTAAGAAGATAGTGCTGGTGGATGTACACAACCGCGAAAAAGGAAGTTTTCAAAATGGTATGTACGACACGGCTGCTGTGGCCGGATACAACCTTTACTCTACCCTGGATACAGAGCTACAGGAGTATGCCGAAAAACTTATGGCAAACAAACGTGGCGGTATTGTGGCTATAGAGCCGGCAACGGGCGAAGTGTTGGCATTGGTATCGGCTCCATCATACGACCCAAACCTATTGGTGGGACGTATAAGGGGTACAAACTACGACATATTGTCGAAGGATATGAGTAAACCATTGTTCAACCGTGCTCTTATGGCTACTTATCCTCCGGGTTCAATATTCAAGGTGGCGCAATCTCTTATAGCCTTGGATTTGGGTGTGATACACCCCAACACCGGTTTTGTTTGCGATAGGATAGTGGGCTGCCATGGCCACCCAAGTGCCGGAACGGTAAGCGATGCCATAAAGATGTCGTGCAATCCTTACTTCTACTATACCTACAAAAGAATAATTCAACAGGGAAAGTACTCCAATATATACAAAGACAGCCAATATGGGTTGAGCCTTTGGCGAAATTATATGCTTAGGTTTGGATTTGGGCAGCAGTTGGGGATAGATCTTGCCAACGAAAAGAAAGGTTTTATTCCGGATACCTCGTTCTACAATAAGTGGTATGGACGTGAGCATTGGGCTTTTTCTACCATATATTCCAACAGTATTGGCCAGGGCGAGGTGCTTATAACACCTTTGCAGATGGCAAACTTTGCAGCCATTATAGCCAACCGTGGCTACTATTACATACCTCATCTGGTAAGATACTACGGCGACGACTCTGTTCGCAACGAGAAATACTACACCAAACATGAGACCAACATACCCCGCGAGTATTTTGATATAGCTGTAAAGGGTATGTACGGCGTTGTACACGAAGATGGTGGTACAGCCAGACGTGCCCGAATAGATGATATAGCAATATGTGGCAAGACCGGAACTTCGCAAAACATTGGTCACGACCATTCTGTTTTTATCTGTTTTGCACCTCGTGAAAATCCTACCATTGCCGTGGCGGTGTATGTGGAAAATGCTAAAGGTGGTGGCGGTACTTGGGCAGCACCTATTGCCAGTTTGGTGGTGGAAAAATATGTGCGTGGACATGTAGAACGTGAGGATGTGGAGAAGTATTATATGGAAACTAATCCATGCCAACAATTACCTATTAGATAAACAACTTACTAAATAGAATTAGACGGTGAAAGATCAGGAGCAAAATATATTCGCAAATATTGACTGGAAGATAGTACTAACTTATGTGTTTCTTGTCTGCTTTGGGTGGATGAATATATACTCTGCCGTTTACGATGAATCGGGGGTGGAGATTATGGATTTCTCCCGTCAGCATGGTAAGCAACTTATTTGGATTGCAGTAGCCTTTGTTACTGCAATATTTATACTTATCATCGATTCGAGGTTCTTTTCGTCTACAGCATATTTTATATATGGAGCCATACTTGTTTTGCTAGTAGTGGTGCTGTTTACAGCCTCTGTAACTAAAGGGGCTACATCGTGGATATCCATAGGTTCGTTCAAATTGCAGCCGTCGGAGTTTGCCAAATTCGCCACAGCGTTGACGTTTGCCAAATATCTGAGTTCGATAGATGTTGATATGAGAAATGTACGAACCAAGATGATGGCATCAATCATCATCCTTGTGCCGGCACTGTTGGTGCTTCTTCAGCACGATACGGGTTCGGCTTTGGTGTTTGCCGGCTTCTTGTTGCCTTTCTTTCGCGAAGGTTTGTCGGGTATTATACTTGTAATAGGAGTGGTGGCTGCCATAATTTTTGTGTTGGCTCTTGCTTTCAACAAGTATATTGTTATTGCTCTATTGTTAGCAGTACTACTTGGCTACATCTTTCTATGGCTTACAAAGAGCAAACGTACGTTGCGAAACATCTTGAAACCTATTGGGGTTTTTGTGTGTTGCTGTATGTTTGTCTTCTCGGTCGACTTTGTGTTTGAGAATGTTTTAGAACCGCATCAAAAAGATCGTATCTATGTGCTTCTTGGCAAAAGCAACGATCCTAGGGGTATAGACTACAACGTAAATCAATCCAAAATAGCAATAGGTTCGGGCGAATTGTTGGGCAAAGGGTTCCTTAATGGGACGCAAACCAAGTACAACTTTGTTCCCGAACAAGAAACCGATTTTATTTTTTGTACCGTTGGAGAGGAATGGGGGTTTGTGGGCTCTGCAGTACTTATAGCTGCATATCTTTACCTTTTGATACATCTTATAACTATGGCCGACCGTCAGCGGTCGAGGTTTGCACGTATATATGGCTACTCGGTGGCAAGTATATTTTTTGTGCATTTCACCATCAATATAGGTATGGTGCTGGGCCTATTGCCCGTCATTGGTATCCCGCTTCCTTTTTTCAGTTATGGCGGCTCGTCGCTTATAGCATTCACCTTGATGCTGTTCGTTTTTATCCGACAAGATGCTGTGCATAACCAAATAATATAAGTTTAAACATAAAAATACTACTGAATATGGCTAAAAAGACAGAAAGAGAATGTTCGTTTTGTGGACAAAAAGAGTCGGAAGTTATCGTTTTGTTGGAAGGAAACCATGGTGTTACGATATGCGAAAGGTGTGTTGAAAGAGCCTCCGAGGTGCTGGGCCAGGTATTGAGGAAAGACAATAGCTTTGAATTGGACGTAAAAACACCACGTGAAATAAAGGAACATCTAGATCAATACATCATAGGGCAGGACGATGCCAAGAAGGTATTGTCGGTGGCGGTTTATAATCATTTCAAGCGTTTGATATATAATCATTCCGAAAGAAACAACGACGATGTAGAGATAGAAAAGTCTAATATCATACTTGTGGGCGAGACTGGTACGGGCAAAACTCTTATAGCTCGCACTATTGCCAAGATTCTTAATGTACCTTTCTGTATAGCCGACGCTACCGTGCTTACAGAGGCTGGATATGTGGGCGAGGACGTTGAAAATATTCTTACTAAGTTGTTACAGGCCGCAAATTATGATGTGAAGGCTGCCGAACGTGGTATTGTGTTTATTGATGAGATAGATAAGATAGCTCGTAAAAACGACAACCCCTCCATAACTCGTGATGTTTCGGGCGAAGGGGTGCAGCAGGCATTGCTGAAACTGTTGGAAGGTACGGTGGTAAATGTGCCGCCTCAAGGTGGAAGAAAGCATCCGGACCAAAAGATGATAGCAGTAAACACCCAAAACATATTGTTTATTTCCGGTGGTGCTTTTGACGGGATAGACCGTGTGATAGCCTCGCGCATGAAAGCCCATGTGATAGGTTTTAGCGAAAGCAAAAACCGCACGGCTATAGACAAGACCAATCTATTGCAATATGTGTTGCCTCAGGATTTGAAAAAGTTTGGCCTTATTCCGGAATTGGTGGGCCGTTTTCCGGTACTATCATACCTAAACCCGCTAGACAAGGAGGCTCTACGCAAAATACTAAGCGAGCCTAAGAATGCTTTGGTGAAACAGTATCAGAAATTGTTTCAGATGGATAATATACAATTGGAATTTGACAGCGATGCCCTCGACGCTGTGGTGGAAAAAGCTGTGGAGTACAAGCTGGGTGCTCGTGGATTGAGGTCGATAATGGAAACGATAATGACCGATATTATGTACGAGATACCGGGCAAGGGAAAAACAACCAAGAAGATGGTGATAACCAAAGAACTTGTGCTAGATAAACTGAACAACTCAAAAATCAATTCGACATTAGTATAAAATATTTAATAATTAAAACTTCAACAAATGAAAAAGACGTTATTATGGATACTTGTATGTTGCTGTGCACTTCAAGTTTCCGCACAAAAGAGACCAAGTATCGTGGGCGGTTCGGTAGGTGAACTGAAAGAAGAGAATACCGAAATTCTTCTTCCTGAACCGGAATATGGTAGTGGTCTTCCACTTATGGAGGTATTACAACGCCGTGCAACTTCTCGTAGCTTTTTGCCCGAGCCTCTTACAATGCAAGAGATTTCCAACTTGTTGTGGGCTGCCAATGGTGTGAACCGTCCGGAACTGGGTTTGCGTACTGCCCCATCGGCTAGAAATGCTCAAGAGATAGACATATACGTATTTATCGAAAAAGGTGTGTATCTATACAATGCCGAGAAGCACATGCTTATGCCTATAATGAATAAGGATTTTCGCCGCGAGATAAGCGACCAGAAATTCTTTGTTGATGTGCCTATCGTGCTTGCCTATGTGGCCAACTTCGACAAGATGGAAAAATTCTCTGACGAAGCAAAGGACTTTTACTCTGCTACCGACGTGGGTTTTGTAAGCCAAAATGTTTATCTTTATTGTGCCAGTGCAAAACTTGCTACCGTGGTATGCGGTATGTTCAACAAAGACTTATTGCAAAAGGTGCTTAAAATAAAGAACGGCAAGCCTCTATTGGTGCAACCGGTAGGACGTATGGGCGAATAGTTGATAATATATTACAACAAAAAGGAGGTGAAAATCATGTTTTCTCACCTCCTTTTTTTTACCGTTTGGTTTGTTACCTTGGGGCTGCCGGCAAAAAGGATTTGTTTCTTTCGGCTTTATGCACCCGCCTGCTAATTAAGATTCAGCCTTATGTCTAAATCGTTTATGCGAATGTACTGAACGCTACGTGCATAGTTCAAAATGTTTTGCAATGCACGTTTCGATGGTTGCATGCACCCTGTCTTTTTGGTGTACCAATCACTTACGGTATCCTTTTGTCGAGAAGAATTGTAGTTATCATTCATGGGCATGAAATATTTGTTTGACAAATGAATTACTTATTGTGCTTACAAATTCTTCCGAAAGATATCACATAAAACTTAGAAATAGGAAAAATATTGTACGTAGTGTGCATTTATTTTATTATTTAACTATTTTGCTGCCCGGCTTTATTATTGTTATTGTTTATGGTTGTGGTTTTCAGTGTTGTTGGCCGGGTGCCGGTCTTTTTCTTGCCCTTCTGTCGGTGGTTGCTGTTTGGGTGTATAAAAAAATGTTGTATACCCAATGTGCCGTGTCTATTTTGCGGCTGTTGCAAAATGCCATTATGCTTAAGGAACTGTCTTGAAATTCTACCTATCGGATTGCTTTACTTCTGCTTAAAAGAACTTCGGCATGGTTGGCTTTGCCTATGGTGCCTGAGGGTAGGGTAGGGGTAAGGTGCGGTTTTATTTTGGCTGTGGTCAATTAGGTGTATATTTCTATGTGGCAAACTGTGGGCTGTAACTAAAATAAACGTTAAGTGGTTTTCTGTAAATATTGATTATGCGACAATCCTTTTTAAATATGCCCGATAGTTGCTTTTGAAAAGCTCATCCGGCTTGATAAACTACGGCTTTTGCAATGTAGGCAGTGGAGTTTCGTGATGCTGTGGGTGCCAACCGTAGCATTGCGAGTGGGATCTCATTGCTGTATGAGTGTTCACTTATTGCTTACGTCGACGGCTCTCACGGTAAAAAGCTATATGTTTTGCCCAAATAGTTTGCTTTTTCGGCTTTGCTTCCTCTCTGCTTCCTTGTTTGTTTATGTTTTTCTATCATTCCTATTGTCTTAGGTTGACTTATTGGGAAATATCCTATATTTGATTGTCAGTTGTTTGTATTGATAACGTTACATAGAGGCTTTATTTGTGCCAAAAAACTTTTTGATGTACAAATATGCTCTTCTCCAAGTTAAAAGCATAAAGGTTAAAATGTGATAATTTTGCTAAAGCAACCATCGGTTGAAACAACCTTTATGATCCTTGTTCTTGTCCACTCCTTATGCTTTCGGTTGCTGTTTGTTACTCTTGGTATTTGGTAAAAGTGATTTCGAGGATGAATTGGGACAACTTCTTTAGTCCTTTGCGTTGTAGAAAATGGTGAATGTTTGATACAAAACAACACAATACTCCCCAAATCCAGAATGCTGTTATCAAGAATAGATATTCGGGCGATTGGAATGCTTGGGCTATCATTGTGTATGAAACGGATACTAGAAATGTTATGCGTATCAGCATGATTGTAAATATTGCAAGGCATGAATTATGATCATTCGTTCCATCGTATAAATCACGGAGAGTTGTCGTTTTATTTATTTTTATTCTATTGAAAAAGATAGCAGCAACCAGTAGTAGTATGCTTATCAATGCTGAATAAATAATGCCGGGATAAAGTTTGTCGTCCGATGGTACACCGGTCGAAAGATTTTCTTTCAACGAAAGATATTCGGGAAATCCTATTCCGACAGCAAAAACCAGCAGAGTTATGCGGGGAAACACATTGTTATAATACTTTCCTGTGGGTCTTTGGACATTGTCGGTTACGTGGATTTTTTCTTTTTTCTTTTTCTTGGAGGTTGTCTTTTTATGTTTCTTTTTTGGAGAGTCGAGCTTAAGAAGGATACCGAAACAAACAATGCCGATTGCCGGGAACACAACACATATTATCCAGTCGAACTCGATAGTATGTTGGGCAATTCCTACCCATGAAGAAAAACCGAAGAGGAATCCTGTCAAAGCACCAAGTACCAGCAATATGCGTAGCCGTAGTTCTTCAAATGCGTCCATGGCGTTTGTTGGTTGTTTGACAGGTTGACAAATCCATATTGTATTGATAGGTAGTTGTGTCGTATGTCTGCTTTGGATGTTTCATTGCTTGTGAATATTATGAGTTTGATTTAATTAACGGAAGTCGGCTTGTTATATTGTACTATTATTTTGGTTCTATCAGATAATATGATTTCGATGTTTGCGTTATTGCCCTTCGGTGTTTTGCTAATATTTGTTGGCAAACGAAGAAATATGACGATACTGATTGTTTAACTATAAAACCTACTCAAATAATATGAAAATGTTATCAAATGTACGAATGATGGTCTGCCTTGCTGTTTGTGTTGCACTGGTGGGACGGCTTGAGGCTCAAAGTCGGTTTGCCGGTGCCGATGTTCGCTACGGGCATGTTTTGTGCAACAATGCCGAGTCGCGTGCTCATATCAACTCTTCTACCTATGGCTTTTCGTTTTATATTGGCAACAACTACTATTGGCACACTTATTGGAAAAACCCTTCGTTTGGCTTGGAGCTTTCGTACGACTATATCAACAACTCCGTTACAGGCAACAAACTGGGGGCGTTGTTTTTTATACGGCCGTCGGTCTACAAGAGTCAACGTCTATCGCTTGATGTTTATTTGGGTTTGGGTTTGTCCTATTTTTCAAAGATATACCACAAAACAGCCAATCCCTACAATACTTATATAGGTTCGCACCTCAATGCGTTGATAAACCTTGGCGTGCAGGCATCCTATTTTGTTTCGGAGCATTTTGCCCTTACGGCTGCCGCCAAGTTCAGCCACTCATCTAATGGACAAATGTTTAGGCCCAATTTTGGGCTGAACTTCGTTCAGCTAGAGGTGGGTGCCGAATACTATTTTGATGGCTATAAGCATGATGTATTGTCCGTGGCCAAGCCCGAACTTAAGGCCAATTCTGTAAATATATCCTTTTCGCCGGGTGTTACCCAAGCTAAACACACTATGGAGCATTACTTTGCATCCTCTCTGTCTGTTGCCTATAGCCGCCGGTTCCATCCCTGCTTTGCCTACGGTGTGGGTTACGATTTTATGTACAACGGCACCATTGCCTCCACCCCCTGGTATACCGATTCCGGACTATCCGACTGCTTTTCGCAAGGTGTGGTGGCCAACTTCGAGTGCCTATGGGGTAGGGTGGCTTTGCGTGTAGGCCTAGGAGCTTATGTCATAAATGGTCGGCATCAGCGTATGCCTTTCTACGAGCGTGCAGGGTTGTTCTACTATATGGGACACTCGCAAAACCAATACATAGGGGTGTCTATCAAGGCACATGCCGCCAATGCCGAGTTTATCGAGTGGACTTACGGTATTGCCATTCGTTAGAGGTTGGAGGCCTTTGGTTGCCCTCCGCCTTAAACCTCCGCTTGCTACCTTCTCAACACCCACCCAAAACTTTCCAGACCCATACTCAAAAACTTTCCTATCCCTATATCTAAACTGTATAGCTACTACAGCAAATTTTCAAATCATAGCATGATTTTTTCAAACCAAACCATGATTTATTAAAATCAAACTATGATTTAATAAAATCATAGTTTGGTTTTGAATTTTGCTGTGGGAGTGGATAATAAAACCGGTAGGTATGCTGGAAAAATACCATAGGGATGAAAAACTTCCTCAGGGCTGTCCGGCCCAAACCTCGCCTGCATTTGCCACCAGGAGTGTATATGCTAACCTTCCGCAACAACGACTGGGTTATAACCCGCAAGTTTGTAAAGAAATAAGACTTACTTGTTTCAAAGCCCAACCACTTGCAAAGGGGGTGGGCTTTGGTTTTTTGTGGAGATGGCTTGCTACAGATTTGCAAAAAAAATGCTTATTTCGGGAATAAACCTAGTAAATGTCCGAAAAAAAATGTACCTTTGAAAAATGTAACGGAAAGCCGAAAAGCGTGTTTTTCGTTCATTATAAGTTATATACAATTAATCAAAATAGAGTTGAAAATGATAAATATAGCATTATTTGGAGCACCGGGAGCCGGTAAAGGAACACAATCACAAATGTTGGTTGAAAAATACGACCTTACATACGTATCTACAGGCGATATGTTGCGTAAAGAAATTGCCGAAGGTACTGAACTAGGAAAACGCATTAAAAGCATTATGGATGCCGGCGAATTGGTGTCGGACGAGATAGTAGTTGAAATCATCGAAAAGATTATCGCTACCAACACTCGTAATGGAGTGCTTTTTGATGGATTCCCACGCAATGTGGCTCAAGCCGAAACATTGGAAAAGTTGCTTAACAACCACGGCACAAAACTATCGTGCATGATAAGTCTAGATGTTCCTCGCGAAGAGCTTGTACGTCGTATGCTTGAGCGTGCCAAAGTATCGGGCCGTTCGGACGATAACGAAGAAACTATCAAAAACCGTCTTCATGAATATGAAAGCAAAACATTGCCTGTGGCTGATTACTACAAGGGCAAAGGTTTATATGTGGAAGTAAACGGATATGGTGATATTCAAGAAATATCCAAGAATATCATTGCAGCTATTGATGCAAAGATTGCTGCTAAATAACGAATAGCAGTGAATTCGAATTTTGTAGATTATGTAAAAATATGCTGTCGCTCTGGTAAAGGCGGTGCGGGGTCGGCCCATTTGCTACGTGTAAAGTACAATGCCAAGGCCGGCCCTGACGGCGGCGACGGCGGTCGTGGCGGTCATGTGATATTGCGTGGCAACAAGCAGATGTGGACTTTGCTGCATCTTAAGTACACCAAACATGTTTTTGCCGAAGATGGCGAAGCCGGTGGACATAACTTATGTACAGGCCGCGAAGGTAAGGACCAGATACTGGATGTGCCGCTGGGTTCGGTATGTCGCGACTTCGAGACCGGCGAACAGCTGTGCGAGATTGTCGAAGATGGGCAGACGGCAGTGATAGTTAAAGGTGGACGTGGTGGATTGGGCAACGACCATTTTAAGTCGGCTACCAACCGCACACCTCGTTATGCACAGCCCGGCGAACCTCGTGTGGAACGTTGGGTGATAATAGAGCTTAAGATGCTTGCCGATGTGGGCTTGGTGGGATTTCCCAATGCCGGTAAATCAACATTCCTTTCGGTGGTGTCGGCAGCCAAACCCGAGATAGCCGATTATCCTTTTACTACCTTGGTGCCAAACTTGGGTATGGTTAGTTATCGTGACAATCGCTCGTTTGTGGTGGCCGATATACCGGGTATAATCGAAGGAGCAGCCGAAGGCAAAGGTTTAGGTCTTAGATTCCTCAGACATATAGAGCGAAACTCTATACTGCTGTTTATGGTATCGTGCGATTGCGAAGATGTAAAGAAGGAGTATAAGATATTGCTGGGCGAGCTGAAGAAGTATAACCCCGAACTGCTCGATAAGAAACGCATATTGGCAGTAACCAAATGCGATATGATGGACGAGGTGATGCTTAAGCAGCTTAAACGTACATTGCCACGTACATTGGATACTATAATGATAAGCTCTGTTTCGGGTATGAACATCATGGAACTCAAGGATCTTATTTGGAGCAAAATGACGGAGTCGTATGATGGAGAAGCTCAATAGTCTCGATGTTCAGGCTTTTTATTGGATAAATGGTCATCATTGTACAGTGTTGGACTATATCCTTTGGACGTTCAGTCAAGGATGGTCGTGGGCTATTGTGTTGGTGGCTATACTTGTGTTTGTTACAGCCAAAAGGGAGCCCAAAGCAATATTGTTTGTGCTGTTGGGTATAGCACTTTGCTTTTTGCTTGGCGACCGCATATCGGTTGTTGGGTTCAAGAATGTGGTTATGCGTCTGCGTCCTTGTCATGCTTTGCCCGATGTTCGTCTGTTTGATGGACATTGTGGTGGGCAGTACGGTTTTGTGTCGTCGCATGCAACCAACTGTTTTGCTTTGGCAACATTCCTTGCATATCGCTATGTTCGAAAAATTAAATGGTTGCCTTATTTGTTGTTTGCATGGGCTGCCGTGGTGGCTTATAGCCGTCCTTATTTGGGTGTGCACTATCCCGGCGATATAATATGTGGTACACTGGTGGGATTGGGATGTGGCAGTTTGGCTTACTTCCTAGTAGCAAAAATAGAACAGATGACAGTTAGTTGCCGGGCCAAACGGAGGTCCAATGAGGATTGACGATTGATGATTTGATATTAAATTATTTGCAAAGATATGAAACGAATCCTTGTTACAGATAATACTCATCCTATATTGTGCGAGAAACTTAGGGCGGCAGGTCATCATTGCGATGTGCAAGTTGATTTGTCGTACAGCGAACTGCTATCAGTGGTAAACAACTATGATGCTATGGTGGTGCGCAGCAAGGTAGAGATTGATAGAAATTTCCTTTCGCAAGTAAACACTCTGAAATGTATAGGACGTGTGGGAGCCGGAATGGAAACCATTGATGTGGACTATGCCGAAGCTCGAGGTATACGTTGCCTTAATTCGCCCGAAGGCAACAGAGATGCTGTGGGCGAACATGCATTGGGAATGCTGCTTGCTTTGTTCAACAAAATAGTGAAAGCCAATACAGAGATAAGGAATGGATATTGGAAACGAGAGGATAACAGAGGATTGGAGATAAAGGGGAAAACTATTGGTATAATAGGTTTTGGCAATATGGGTAGTTCGTTTGCCAAGAGGTTGCAGGGCTTCGACTGCAATATAATAAGTTACGATAAGTATAAGAGCCATTATGCACCCGATTATGTAGAGGAAGTGGAATTGGATGAGTTGTATCGCCGTGCCGATGTGGTAAGTTTTCATGTGCCTCTTACTGCCGAAACTCGCTATATGGTCAATGCCGAATTTATCAACTCTTTTGCAATGCCGATATATATAATAAATACCGCACGTGGAGCTGTGGTTAAGACAGTGGATTTGGCCGAAGCATTGAAGAGCGGTAAGGTGTTGGGGGCTGCCCTTGATGTGATAGAATATGAGAATATGGCAAAAGACGGGTTGGACATAAACTCGCTTACTCCCGATTTTAAGTTTTTGATAGATTCCAACAACGTGGTGCTTACTCCTCATGTGGGTGGCTGGACGGTGGAATCGAAATACAAACTGGCGGCTGTATTGGCCGATAAAATAATAGAAGTATTAAACCAAGACTGATTGTAGACTATGATAATAGTAGGAGATTGCATAATATCAGAAAACATAGCCGAGAAGAAATTTTGTTGCGACCTAGCACAATGTAAGGGTTGTTGCTGTATAGAAGGCGATGCTGGAGCACCGTTGGAAAAATGCGAGATTAGTATTCTCAAAAAGATATATCCCGAAGTGAAACCTTATATGGAGGAAAAGGGTATTGCCGAAGTGGAGAAGAACGGAGTATCGGCCCTCGATATCAACGATGAGCCATGTACACCCCTCGTTGATGGAAGGGAGTGCGTGTATATGTGTTGGGACAATGGTGTGGCAATGTGTGCTATAGAGAAAGCCTACTTGGATAAAAAAATAGATTTCCAAAAGCCGGTGTCGTGCCATCTTTATCCCATAAGGGTTGATAACTACGACGACTTCAAAGCCGTAAACTACCATGAATGGGATATATGTAGTTGTGCGGTGAAACTTGGAAGGGAGGTAGGTGTACCATTATATAAGTATTTGGAAGTTCCACTTGTGAGAAAGTTTGGACGTGAGTGGTACGACGAACTAGTGTTTCGGTGTGAGGAATATTTGGGTAAATAGTTTTGAAATATCACCCGAAATTAGTACTTTTGTAAATTGTTACGGCAGGGATAACGGTTCCTCCGTTGAGATATAAACGATTGTCAATTATAATAATATATTAGTAGAGATGAAAAAAGAAATAGTGTTGAGTGGTATTCGTCCCACAGGAAACTTACATTTGGGAAATTATTTTGGAGCATTGAGAAACTTTATTAAGATGCAAGAAGAATATGAATGCTACTTCTTTATTGCCGACTACCATTCACTTACCACTCATCCTAATCCAGAAAATTTATACAACAACGTACGCCAAATACTTGTAGAATATTTGGCAGCAGGTTTGGATCCCGAGAAATCGACAATATATGTACAAAGCGATTTGCCAGAAACAGCAGAGTTATATTTACTATTGAATATGAATACATATCTTGGCGAATTGCAGCGAGTAACATCGTTTAAGGACAAGGTTCGTAAGCAACCTAATAATGTAAATGCTGGTTTACTTACCTATCCTACTCTTATGGCTGCAGATATACTTATACATAGGGCAGCCAAAGTGCCTGTGGGTAAGGACCAGGAGCAACACTTGGAAATGACTCGTACTTTTTCCAACCGCTTTAATAATATGTATGGCAACGAAGTGTTTCCTTTGCCGCAAGCATTCAATTTTGGAAATGAATTGGTGAAAATTCCCGGATTGGACGGCAGTGGCAAGATGGGAAAATCCGAAGGTGAAGGTAATGCGATATTCTTAAATGAGGATCCGGCATCTATCCGCAAAAAGATAATGAAAGCCAAAACCGATTCGGGTCCTACTCAGATGAATCAGGAAAAACCTATTGAAATAGAGAACTTGTTTACTCTTATGAAAGCAGTATCGACTACTGATACTGTAGCTTTTTTCGAAGAAAAATACAATAAGTGTGAGATACGTTACGGTGATATGAAAAAGCAATTGGCCGAAGATATGATTGCGTTTACTACTCCGTTCCGTGAAAAGATTGCTGAATTATCGAGCAATGAGAAGTATTTGCAAGATGTTATGCAGATGGGAAAAGAAAAAGCTCACGAGAGTGCCAAACGTACAATGGACGAGGTGAGAAAAACTCTTGGCTTCAGGGTGTATTAGGCTAAAGGGTTGGAATAATATGTTGTTTATTATGTAGGAAACAGATGAGTCAGACGGTAAAAGCATCGCATGTAGCACTGTTTATTTCGATAGCATTGACTATAGGAATATTGCTAGGGGTATGGTTGGCACCTTCGTCGAAAGATGACAATGAAACTCTTGGTGAGGTTAGTCATGTAAATAAGACGAACAAGATGACAGAGATAATGAGATTGATACCTAAGAGATATGTTGACTCGATTTCCTACGAACAAGTGGAAGAATGTGCAATACAGCTTCTATTACAATATTTGGATCCCCACTCTGTATATGTGCCAAAACTAAACTTTGTAACGGAAAAAGAGAATTTGGAGGGCGAAATGGAAGGTGTTGGGCTGTGGGTATCGATGGTTAAAGATACTGCATTCATCATCGAGGTTTTTAAAGATAGTCCTTCAGATAGAGCCGGCATATTGGGTGGCGATAGGATTGTTACCATAAATGGAGAATCCGTTTTCGGCAGAAAGTTTACCAATAAAGATGTGGTGAAAAGGTTGAAAGGACCAAAAGGTACTATGGTAAATCTTGGAATATCCAGAAGGGGAGAGTCTAAAGTGTTGAACTTTAAGTTGAAAAGAACTGCTATACCTCTCAATACTGTTCGCTATAGTGGTATGCTAGATGATGAAATAGGCTATATATCTCTTACAGAATTTTCGGCCACTACTTACAAAGAAATGCGTGTAGCATTATCCAAGTTGCGGTCGCAAGGAATGCAGAAACTTATCTTAGACTTAAGAGGTAATGGAGGAGGATTGCTATATCAAGCAAGAGAAGTGGCAGATTTATTTCTTTCTCAAGGACAGCTTATAGTATATACCGAAGGAGTAAATTCACCCAAAGAGGAGTATTATTCAACTACCGATGATGCATTTGTTGATGGTAGTTTTGTGGTTATGATGAACGAATATTCGGCTTCGGCTAGTGAGGTTGTTGCCGGAGCTATACAAGATAATGATAGAGGCCTTATAGTAGGTCGCCGTTCTTTTGGCAAAGGGTTGGTGCAAAAACAATTTGAGATGTTTGATGGGTCAGCATTAAGGCTTACCACAGCTCGTTATTATACACCTTCTGGAAGATGTATTCAACGCCCATACGACAAAGGAAGTGATGAATATTATTTGGATTTTCTTCTTCGCATATTGGCCGATATGGAGTCGGATTCAATAATACAAAAGGTAACAGATACAACAAAGTATTATACAAAGGAAGGACGTGTGGTATATGCCGGAGGTGGTATATTCCCGGATGAGGTGTTGCCCTACGAGAAAGATGTCCTACTGATATACTATAATAGATTAGAAGATAAAGATATCTTCTATAATTATGCATTTGATTATGTGGATAAGAATAGGGCTTTGCTTTTGAAAAAATATCCACAATCGGATGACTATGTGAAAGGTTTCTCATTGTCTGATGAAATGTTTGAAGACTTTCTGATGTTGGCAGAGAAATCGGGGATAAAAAGAAATGTCGAGTCTATTGCTGCTTATGGCAACGAAATGAAGATATTGGTTAAAGCATATATGGCAGAATTTCTGTATGGAAAGGAGCTCTATTATGGAATAACGTTGTCGGCAGACCATGAATTACAAAAGGCAATAAATATAATAAAGAAAAAATAAAGAGTTATGATGAAAAGGAATATGTGTTTGGCAGTAATCGCTGTTTTATCTTTTTGGTCGTTAGCGTATGCACAAAAGACAGTGGTTTTGGGCAACTTAAACTTTAAATCCGAAACAACTTATAGTGAAATGGTAATAAGCGAAGTTATAGGTGGTACTATTCTTCCGATAGACACTGTTGCTATTGATAAAAAAGGAGATTATAAAGCCGAATTGACAGTGAAAAAGCCTTCACTCTATGTTGTTCAATTCTTACCTTCGCAAAATGAAGCTACACATTGGTTTTTGGTTCCGAAGGAAAGGGTGCGATTGAACTACGATATCGATAAATTTCCCATACTTACATCTGTGAAAGGTTCGGATAATATGGTGGTGTATAAAGGTTTCTTTGAAAAGAATATAGATATAGAGATATTGAATAGAGAATATTCACTTGCAACTACAGATAGAAAAAAAGAAATTGAGCAAGAATTTAGAAAATTGTATCCGACCATTACAGAGAATATTAAACAACATCTCTTGAACAATAAAGATGTGTTGGTATCGGCTTTTTTGGTAACGTGTTTTGATCAAGAATTTGCCAAGTACATTTCGGTTTACGAGTCTGTAAGAGATGCTTTGATTGCAAAATACCCTAATGATGGATTTGTAAAGAATCTGGATGAACGTCTCAAGAAGGCTCTTCTTGTTGGAACATTAGCACCAGATATAGTATTACCTTCACCCGATGGAAATGTATTAAAGTTGTCAGATTTAAAAGGTAAAGTTGTTCTTATTGATTTTTGGGCTTCATGGTGTGGACCTTGTAGAAGAGAAAATCCGAATGTTGTGAGATTGTATGATAAGTACAACGCTAAAGGATTTGAGATATTCAGCGTTTCGTTGGATAAGGATAGGAATGCTTGGATAAAAGCAATAAAAGATGATAAGTTAATATGGAACAATCATGTCAGTGATTTGAAATATTGGAGTTCGGAGGCCGCAAAATTATATGGTATATCGTCGATACCTTCAACTATATTGTTGGATAAAGATGGTCGTATTATAGCTAAAAATTTACGAGGTAGAGAACTTGAAAATAAATTAAAAGAAATATTTGGCGAATAAATGAAACATTATAGCTTAAAGCACGTACAATGAAACTGTCAAAAATAGAAAAAAAAAGCACAAAATTTGAAACATCTGATAAGGAAAAATGTTTTTTTTTACTGTAATGACGACCAAAATTATAAAATAAATTGTTTGTAATATAAAAAGAAAATAAAGAAATATCAGCTTTTAGGTATTTTGAAAATCAGTTTATTATTCTGGGTATTTGCTCTTTTAAACAATAAGATGTCGAAGAATTCTGGAAAAAAAGAGTAAATGTTGAAAAAAATAAACTCAGATATGAAAAAATATGTGTATCTTTGCAAATTGAAATATACTATTAGAAATAAATAAAAAGAAATAATTAAAAGTAAAATGTTATGTTGAAAAGAGTATTAAAAATTGGAATGCTTGCATCTTTTATGATGTGTACATTTGGTGCTTTTGCACAAGAAGAACAAGCTCAACCTCAAGCAGAAAACCAATATCCAAACTATAGTTTTTGGAGCAATTGGTCTGTTGGTGTAAAGGGTGGAATGACTGTTGCTGCTGACAGATTAGGAGTACAACAAGGTTTTAATGAAAATGATCCTAATAGTGACAATTCTCTTGGATGGGCTCTTGATCTTTATTTGTCAAAAGAGTTGAATTATGTATGGGATCTTCGTTTGCAAGGTGGATTACATAGTATTCATAATGGACAAGGTAAAACTTTGAACTTAGCTGTTGGTTTTACTTTCTCTTTTATTGATGCAATAAAAGGTTACAATCCAGAAAGAACTTTGCGTATTTATGCAATAGGAAATGCAGGTATGGGTATAGACAAATCCGGTATCATAGCTAACAATCCTGCTTATGGTAATTTGTATTACTTTGCAAGTGGTGGATTCGGTGGTTCTTGGCGTTTTGCTGAAGATTGGACTCTTACTTTGGAAGGTGTAGTATGTGCTCCTGCTGATCTTGGAAATCCAATTGGAAATTTCAAAGGATATTATGGAGAAGCTACTTTGGGTCTTGCTTACAACTTTGGTGTAACAGCTACTGATAAAGCTCGTATTGAACAAGAATCTCAATTGACTCAAGAAAACTTTGATGCTTTGACTCAAGAAAGAGATCAAGCTAAAGCTGAACTTGCTTCGATGAAGAAGAGCGAACGTACATTGCAAGAAAAAGTTGCTACTTTGGAAAAAGCTCAAACTACCAACGAAAAAGTAGTTAAGAACGAAAAAGAATTAGCAAAACTTAAAGCTCAAATTGAGCAAATGAAGAAAGAACAATTGACTTTCTATGCTTTGCCTCTATCTATACTTTACGGCGTAGATCAATCTACAGTTCCTGCTGGCGAAATGAACAAGATGAAAGCTATTGCTAAAGTTATGAAAGATAATCCTGATTACAAATTTACAATCGTAGGATTTGCTGATTACACAGGAAGCGCTGATTACAACCAAAAATTGTCAGTAAAACGTGCTGAAGAAGCTAAAAAAGTATTGGTAAATAAATATGGTATAGATCCTGATAGATTAGTTGTAGCTGGTAAAGGTCAAGCTGAATCTTTTGGCGATGTAAAAATGTCAGTTAATAGAAGAGTTTCTTTTTACCGTGTTATTGAATAATAAAGGTAACAAATTATAAAGAAAAAAGGGAAGAAATGTTTCTTCCCTTTTTTAATTTCTCTAGCATAAGAATGAATCTTTTTTTTTTATTTTTATGCAGTGTGGGCTGAAAATTAAATGATTAAATTGAATTATTATGATGAAAAGATTGTCAAGAATTGGAGTGATTCTGTTTTTTATGCTTTGTGGTTCTGTTGCTAATGCACAAGAAACACAAGTTGTAGAAGTGTATCAATATCATCCGAATTATAGTTTTTGGAGCAATTGGTCTATTGGAGTAAATGGTGGTATGACTTTAAATATAGATTGTAACACTACTTATTCTACAATAGAACCATCGTATGGACTTAATCTATTTTTGTCAAAAGAGTTGAATTATATTTGGGATCTTCGTCTGCAAGGAACTTATCATAAGATTAATAATGGGCTTGGTCAAGGTTTGTCTATGGGAGTAGGGTTTACATTCTCTATTTTTGATGCTATAAAGATTAATCCGGAAAGATTGTGGAGATTGTACCTTTTGGCTACTGTTGGAATGGGTGTTGATAAGAATGGTTACACAGTGGATAACTATGGTAATGT
Organism: Bacteroidales bacterium; assembly: GCA_017646685.1. GTDB lineage: Bacteria > Bacteroidota > Bacteroidia > Bacteroidales > P3 > HGM05376. Next base: position 35,684 of record JAGCLZ010000020.1, read on the forward strand.
TTGCTATATGGCCAATACCGGGATTGGTTTTTCTTATCGTATTGCCGAAAAATGGACAGGTAGTTTAGAATCGTCGGTTTATTTGCCTGGCGATTTAGGAAAACCTTGGGATGGAGGCTTTAAAGGCTATTATATTTATAATTCTGTAGGACTTGCTTATAATTTTGGTGTAACAGAATATGATAAAGTTCGTATTGAACAAGAATCTCAATTGACTCAAGAAAACTTTGACGCTTTGGCTCAAGAAAGAGATCAAGCAAAAGCCGAACTTGCATCAGCAAAACAAAAAGAGCGTACATTGCAAGAAAAAGTTGTTGCTATAGAAAAGCAAATTGCTACCGAAAAAGTGACTAAGAATGATGCAGAGTTGGCAAAACTTAAAGCTCAAATTGCACAAATGAAGGAAGAGCAATTAACATTCTATGCATTGCCGTTATCCATACTTTATAGTATAGATCAATATAGGGTGCCTTCTGGCGAGATGAGAAAGATGAAGGCTATTGCTAAGGTTATGAAGGATAATCCCGATTATAAATTTACAATCGTAGGATTTGCTGATTATAGCGGAACTCCTGAATATAACCAGAAGTTGTCTTTAAAACGTGCCGAAGAAGTTAAGAAGGTATTGGTAAATAAATATGGTATAGATGCCGATAGATTAGAAGTTGTAGGTAAGGGTCAAACTGAATCATTTGGTGATGTGAAGATGTCAATCAATAGAAGAGTTTCTTTTTACCGTGTTATTGAATAAATTTTAATTGAAGAAATACCTACGAGAGAAGCAAGCGTTTAGCTTGCTTCTCTTTTTTTTGAACTTTTGCTGGGTTATTCTTGTTTTCGTAAGAAAAATAGAGATGAAAAATAAGTTGATTTCTTTGCAGATGCTTATGCAGGTATTGGTTCTTTTGGCCAGTCTTGCAATAATTGTATCTTTATCGTATGAGATTTTTAAATTCCCTCAAGATATTTTTTTTGTTTCTTTTGTAAGGTTCCAGTTTTGGATATGTTTGTTTTTCTTGTTCGATTTTTTCTTGGGATTATATATGTCGTCCTGTAAAAAGAAATATTTGTTGACACATTTCTTTTTTTTCGTTATATCAATACCATATTTGACATTAATCAGTTGGTTTCAAATTGATCTTTCAAATGAAATTTATTATTGTTTGCGATTGGTGCCTATTATTCGTGGTGGTTATGCATTGGTAATGGTGGTGAATTGGTTTGTCAAAAGTACAATGGCCAATCTTTTTATCTCGTACTTACTTTCTCTTATAACAGTGATATATTTTTCTAGTTTGCTGTTTTATGTTGTAGAAACGCCTGTTAATGATTTTATGCAAAGTTATGGTGATGCCTTGTGGTGGGCATTTATGGATGCAACAACGGTAGGGTCTAATATTTACGCCGTTACAGTTGTTGGCAAGGTGCTTTCGGTTTTGTTGGCTGCTTTTGGAATGATGATGTTTCCGATATTTACTGTTTATATTACAGACAAGATGCAGAAACTTGTAAGTGTCGATAAGAGCAAATAGTTTTTTGTTATAAATCAGTAACTTTAAACTCAACTCTTCTGTTGTTGAATCGGCCGGTTTCGGTGTCATTATCATCTATAGGTTGCAGTTCTCCATAGCCTTTGTATTTTAGTCGGCTTTCGTCGATACCTCTATTTATTAGGTATTTTACAACCGATTTTGCTCTGTTTTCCGATAGTCGTTGGTTGTATTCTATAGCCCCTTTATTGTCGGTATGTCCACCTATTTCTATTTTCATATTAGGGTGGTCTTCTAGCAGTTCAACCAATTTTTGGAGCTCGTTGTACGACTGTTGCAATAGATTGCTCTTGTCGAAATCGAAGAATATGTTTTTCAGGATGAACACATTGCCTATTTGATAATTTGTAGTGTCTTTTGGAGGATCGTAAGGTGGAGGACATGTGAGGCAGTATAATGATATGTCATCCAAATAGTAGTATGCACCCGGTAGTAGCAGGGTTAGCGAGTCGGGTTCTGCTATATTGGAATGCGAGGCAGGGAAAAAGTTGCCAATCGTAAGGTATTCTTCGCCTCCTTCTGCTATAAATTCGCTGCTTATGGTGTCCCAGCCTTTGGTGTTTATCAGTACGTTGTCGTAGTTGTTTACAACCTGAGGGGTGTAGTAGGTTGATGTCGTTTGAGTGATTTTCTTACTTATTTTTCGTTCTTTTTTCATCATTAGCACCGATCTTACGGTGTCGAAAAGTCGGTGTTTGGAGAAAACGCCACCAATAGTGGCAATAGCACTTGACGAATATTCCGACAAACTTACATGGAATGTGAGCCTGTACCTTTCGCCAGCTTTTAGCGGTTGTTTTAGCTGAGTTTGAAGGTATTCGCGGTATTCTGTTTTTGAGCAATATATTCCGCAATATCCATTTCCGGAATGAGGTTCTTGAATTCCTAATTTGTTGTTTGGAATGCCACATTCTTTCATTCCACAGGTATTGAAATAGTCGGCCGAGCCGTTGGTAGGCTGAAACCATGCATCTACTATGGTTAGTATACCCAAAGCATCAATCTTACGCGGACAATCCTGGTAAGATTCGAAGTCGGGGTTGTATATCAGGTTGTCATCGGGGCTTTGTGCATGTGTTCTGTTCAGGCATGATATAGATACACATAGAGCTATCGATGCAAAAAGTTGTAGTTTTTTTGCTATTGTTGAATTGTTTTTTGTATGCTTTGCCATAGTTTTTTAGCTGTTAGGTCCCAACTAAATTTGGTGCGTTGTATTTTACCTTTTTCTATCAGTTGTTTGCGTAGTTCGCTATCGGTGGATATTTGTTTCATTGCACAAACTATTTCGTCCAATGCAAAAGGGTCTACCAGTAGTGCACCATCGCCTGCCACTTCGGGCATGGATGTGGTTTTGGATGTTATTACAGGTGTTTCGGCATAAAAACTTTCTAATATAGGTATGCCGAAACCTTCGAAAAATGATACATACGTCAGTGCCAAAGCTGCCGATAGCATTATTCCCAATTCTTCCGGTTTCACTCGGCCCATAAAAATCACATCATCTTTGTGTTTCATAGCGTTATAGGTATCTTCTATTTCGCCTTTCCACCATTTTTTAGACCCTACTATTACCAATTTTATTCCATTTGTATCGCTGTCTTTAAATATGTCGAATGCACGGAACAAATTGGCCAAATTTTTCCGCATAAGTATTGTGCCTATAAATATAAAGTATGGGTTCCCGTTGGTGTATTTGTTTTTTATATCTGTTTTTACATCATCGGGATAGGGGTGGTAGTTGGCATGCGAGCCGTTGTATACAACATCTATTTTCGATGTTGGGATATTGTAGGTTTGGGCAATATCTTGTTTGGAAAATTCAGATACTGTGGCAATACGTGTGGCTTTATGTGCAAAGCGGTGAAAGTAGTGCTTCATGTATCGTTGGTGTGATTTTGCCAGAAAGTTGGGGTAGTGTTCAAAGTTCAGATCGTGTATTACCGTAAGTGTAGGTACTTTGGTGTTCAACGAAATCCACCCATCGGGCGAGAGGAATACGTCTATTTTATATTTTTTTAGGGCGTATGTAACGCTGTGTTCAAAAAACAGGTACCATAGTATGGGGTGCCTGGCTTGAGGATGCAGTACTATCGGTGTTATGTTGGACGAGAATAAGAACTCCGGGTTTGGTTTGCGGTCGAAGAAAAAGAAAAACTCGTGTTCAGGGTGGCTCTGAGTGATGCGTTTCATAGTTTCAACTCCAAACCATCCTATTCCGTCTAATTTGTTGTGGAGAAACAACCGTGTATTTACTGCTATTCTCATGTGTGTGTGTTTAATGTAATGGAAAAATATATAATAGTTATTTCTCTTAGTTATTGTGTTGGAGGTTGCCAACAACCTGTTCTATTACCACCGGGAAGTGTTCGTATTCCAATAGATGTATTTTTTGTGCCAATGTTTCAGCGGTATCATCCGGTGCAATGTTGCATTTGGCTTGGAATATAGTTGTACCTTCGTCGTATTTTTCGTCAACAAAATGTATGGTTATGCCACTTTCCTGTTCTTTGTTGTCTATAACAGCTTGGTGTACATTCATTCCGTACATACCTTTGCCTCCATATAGTGGCAGAAGGGCAGGGTGGATATTTACGATTCGACGTTGGTATGTTTGTAGTATATTTTCCGGTACCAACCACAAAAAACCTGCCAAAACTACAAAGTCTATATCCATTTCTTTGAGGTAGTCTGTTACATTGTTGGTATTATAGAAGTCGTTGCGGCCAAAAACACGACATGGTATACCCAAATTTTTGGCACGTTCTATCATGTAGGCATCTTTTTTGTTCACTACAAAGGTGGCTATTTTTATTCCTTCTTTATCGGCAAAATATTCGCTTATGCGCTGTGCATTTGAACCATTTCCGCTACCAAATATCGCAATATTGATTTCTTTTTCCATTTTCCTGTCTTTTATCCTTTTGATTGTCAATAATATAAATTCGTTACTTTTATCGTTTATTTTGATGTAATACGTTTGTTTGCAATGTGTTATGCAACTTGTTTGTTGTTTTGTTGCATTTCTTGCTCAAAAACATTGCAAAAATAAGATTTTTATTTGAAAAACACCACAAAAAAGCATATTTTTATATATTACTGTTATTTAAGTTGTTATGTTTTGTCCTGTGTTTTAATGCGCTGATATATAATGTTTTTTGTATACGTTTCTGATGGTAAAAAAATGCTTTTTTCAATATCTTGTATATTAATACCTTATGTTTTAAAACGAAAGAAAAAGGCTGAAAAACTATTATATGTGAGTTTTTTTTCGTTATTTTGCAGATTATATTAACAATTAAATTTTAGAAGATATGTCTGAAATTACAAACAAAGTAATAGCTATCATAGTTGATAAGCTAGGAGTTGATGAAAGTGAAGTAACTCCGGGAGCAAGCTTCACCAATGATTTGGGAGCAGATTCTCTAGACACTGTAGAACTTATAATGGAACTTGAAAAAGAATTTGATGTTCAAATTCCTGATGACCAAGCTGAAAAAATAGCTACAGTAGGTGATGCAATTGCTTACATTGAAAATGCAACTAAATAAAAGAGATTCGAAAAATTCACGTTTCCTCTTGGAGTTGTGAACAGGTTTGAGCCCACTTGCTTGATAATGTTTGTATCGTTTTTTAGAGCAAGTGGGGCAACAAACTTGGTTTCTTTTTTTAGAGGATAGTCATTTGCAAGACAAAAGAAAAGAGTAGAAAATATAGCTATGCTTGGGTTTTTACATTGGAAAAAGCGCGACAAAGATACAGAGGAGTTTTATGCTTTCTTTAAAAACATTCTTGGTTTCAAGCCAAGGAATGTTGATTTGTACAAATTGGCGTTTCTCCACAAGAGCAAATCGAAAGAGATGCATCATGGAATAAAACTCAATAATGAACGCTTGGAATATTTGGGCGATGCAGTGCTTAGCGCGGTGATAGCCGATTTTCTATTCAAAAAATATCCTTACCAAGGCGAGGGCTTCCTTACCGAGATGAGGAGCAAAATAGTATCAAGGGCCAACCTCAACCGTTTGGCTCAAAAGATAGGTCTTTCGAGACTGATACGTTATAATAGAGACAATCCCGGCCTTTATAAATCCATAGATGGCGATGCTTTCGAAGCATTGGTGGGTGCTATATACCTCGAAAAGGGTTATAAGTTTACCCGTCATATAATTATAGACCGTTTGGTGAATATATACATGGATATTGATGCTTTGGCAACATCCGATTGGAATTTTAAAAGCAAACTTATAGACTGGGGACAGAAAGAACGCAAAAAAGTTTCGTTTGAAGTGGTGCAGGTTATAGCCGGCCATCGCAAGCAGTACGAAACACGTGTGCTTATAGATGGTGCACCTCACGAGTCGGCTATAGAATTTTCTATCAAAGCAGCCGAACAGTTGGCAGCCGAAAAAACATATAAGAAGATGTTCAATACTCCCAAGTAGGCTTCGAAAACTACGATTGAGCCAACGGTGACGAAAATTCCCACCACATACTGTCAAAACACCTACCCATACCGGTAAAGAAGCCGGATTTCGGCAGTTTTAACACAGATTGTTATTTGCTTGTCATAAAGTGTACTACCATTGTACTTTAGTTAAAAAAGTACGATTTTTCATTTTTTCGACTCTTTATATACATAAATACCTTACATTTGCATGCCGAAAAAAAACACACTTACCGGGCAATGTGTAGGTATTGACATATATATATATGATAAATGGAAAACAGATAGAGATGTTGGGCAAGTTGCGCTCGTACCTTATGGATAGGGCCGTAGGGATGGTGGATGGCGACTTCCGCTTCGCGGAAGATGCTGTGCACGATGTGATATTGTCGCTCCTAAAGGCCAAGGACCCGGATAGGGAGATAACCAACATAAAAGCCTACTCCTTCACGGTGCTGAAAAACACCATTGCCCACCGTAGGGCCAAGAGCAAAAAGATGGTAAGTATTGAAAATACCGATTTTGACCATAACCTATCGTGCTCCTACACCATGGATGCCGACAACCCTTGGGCCGAGATGATAGACTTTGACGACTTGCTAAAACTGGTGGACAAGGCCGATGCCGACTTGATAAGGATGAAGTACAAGAGCAATATGACCAATGTGGCTATTGCCAAAAAGCTGAAGATGTCCGAAGCAGGTGTGAGAAAACGAATGGTAAAGGCTCATGAAAATGTAAAGAAAATAATAATGAAAATGATAGATGACAATGAACAATAAACCACTTACAGACCGCCAAACCCAACGGCTGATACGCAAGATGTATGAAGGCGAGATTGCCGACCATGAGATGGAACGCCTGCTACACCATTTCCAAACCATGGGCAGCATACCACCAAAGTGGAAGGCCGACGCCATTATGGTACGCACATTGGCGGTACAAGCCTACTGCGCCAAAACGCAAAACACCTTTGAGCAAGAGCTAAATAGGCTGGCGAATAGGCCCAAGCCCGCCAAACGCCCACCTATGGCCGCCAAACAGGCGTGGGCACCATATTGTGCAATGGCACTGGTGATGCTGATAGCGGCGCTGCCCTTTTGGAACTCAATGCCGAAGGCTATGGGGGCTAAAACGGCCGACTATGGGGGCGAAATGGCTATGTACTGCGCCAACGGATGCCCGGGCGAGCAAGTGATGAAAACATTCAAACAAACGTTGAGAGCGGATATAACAACAAACAATATAGACATAACAACAAACACTGTAATGGCATGAAACATATAAATTACAAAAGCCGGAAAAACATTGTGGCAACCCTTCTGCTGGCCGCAGCACTGATATGGCCCGCCGTGGCATGGTGCCAAACTACGCTCTATAAGCAATACAAGCACCGTACCGACTTCGTGGCAATGTGCATAATGAACTACCCTATTACCGACAGCGTAAAGGTAGATGTAACCATGCTGGTACCGCAAACAAAAGAAGCTGTATATTATCTGGTAGAGGAATTTAATCTGGGTTTGGATAAAGAAAAAGTATATAACCGTTTTGAAAAGGAAGAAAGATATACACTTTACACATACAATGTGCGTAAAGACAACATAAAGAAATGCTTTGGACCTATAACGTCCGATGAAGATTATAAGAATATATCAATATTGGCTTATAACTATAATATGGGGATAATAATAATTTTTCATGATATAAATACAGAAGATAGATATAAAATTATAAATAGATTTTTGATCAAAACATTAAAACAACTGGATTTATTACCGAAAACAACTAACGGAATTGATAATAAATAAAATATATAAAATGAAGAATAGTAAATTAATAACAAAAACTGTGCTACTATCGGTAGCCATGGCAGGAGTAATTACATCATGCCAAAAAGACGAAATTTTGAGCGAATACCTATCCAAGTTTCAACTAATTAGAAATATAGTAATCTTAAAAAACGAATGTTGATATGAATACGTACAAATTAAAACAATTGTTGATAATAGTATCAATAGTTATGTTAGGATTGTCAGATGGCGTTTCTGCCCGAAAAAATCGTTATCCCTGCCCTACATTCAATCTTAAACGACATGAGTTTGGATTGGGAGTTTCTACAACTCTTTTGGATAGCAAAGGATTGGTTAATAGTTTTCGGCGTGAAGTCAGCGGCTTAGAATCACTACCCGGA
>JAGCLZ010000021.1 GCA_017646685.1 Bacteroidales bacterium
CTGCCTTTGTAGCCTATTTTGCATTAAATAATTACACTGTAACAGTAATATCGGCAAATGATAGTATGGGAACAGTGTCGGGAGGCGGCACATACGAAGCCGGTTCGCAAGTTACAATAACGGCTACAGCAGCAGAAGGCTGTCGCTTTGTAAGCTGGAACGATGGCAACACCGATAATCCACGTACTATAACCGTTACCGAAGATGCTACTTATATAGCTACATTTGAAGAAGGTGTAGGCATAGAAAGCAGAGATATGTTAAGTGAACTTACATTTTATCCAAACCCAACAAGCGGAATCATAACCCTAAGCCGCACAGATGTAATGAAGGTGGAAGTGATAGATGCCGTTGGCAAAACCATTATGGTAGTAGCAAACAATCATGTACTAGACCTATCCAAGCTAACCAAAGGCTACTACACCCTTCGCATAACACTGCCCGAAGGCGTGGCTGTTCGCAAGGTTATCCGCAAGTAGGTGAAATAACCTATATTGGTTATCATTTTATCCCATATATGTTACGCTAATAACATATATGGGATAAATTGTTTTTGGGTATATGCAGTAGTTATAAATTGGGTATGTACTTTGTCGTGCATAACGCTATAGGTATTCTTTTTGCTGGGGGTATGTCGTAGCGGTGGGCTTATAACCTCACGGCTTAAAGTGAGTTGGAGTGTATGTTATGCTTGAGGGTCGAGACGGTTGCTTGCAATTATTTTGGTCAATGCTTTGTTTTATGGACTTTTTTGTGTAAGTTTGCAAACCGAAAAATATGTCAATAATATGGATAAAAGACTGCTACTTCTTGATGGTATGGCCATTGTATACCGTGCCTACTATGCTTTAAACAGAAACCCTCGGCTCAATTCGAAGGGGCTTAACACTTCGGCAATATTGGGTTTTACCACTACTATGTACGACCTTATTCGTTCGCAACATCCTACTCACATAGGTGTGGCTTTCGATTTGCAGGCTCCTACTTTTCGCCACGAAAAGTTTGAGCAATACAAGGCCAATCGTGATGCAATGCCCGAAGATATACAGTTGGCTCTGCCATATATAAGAGAAATAATTGCAGGATTCGGTATCCCATTGCTTACTTGCGAAGGTTATGAGGCCGATGATGTGATAGGCACATTGGCCAAGGAGGCAGAGAAGAAGGATTTCAAAGTACTTATGGTAACTCCCGATAAGGACTTTGGACAGCTGGTAAGCGACAATATATCCATGTATCGTTTTGGACGAATGGGCAAAGCCGACGAGATATTGGGAGTGGCCGAGATATTAGAGAAGTTTTCTATAACTCGTTGCGAGCAAGTGATAGACATATTAGGCCTTTGGGGCGATGCGTCCGATAATATTCCGGGTGTTCCGGGAATAGGGGAGAAGAAGGCCAAACAGCTGGTGGCAGAGTTTGGTTCTATAGAAAATATGATAGATAATGCCGATAAGATAGCAAACGAGAAGCTACGCAACCTTGTAAAAGAATATGCCGAACAGGCTTTGTTCTCGAAAGAATTGGCAACCATAGCACTGAATACTCCTATAGATTTGGACGAAGAGGCTTTGAAACTTAAGCAGCCCAACTTTGTGAGGTTGAAGGAACTGTTCGACGAGTTGGAGTTTAGAAACTTTGCCAAGAGGTTTTTTACCGACTATTCGGTGGAGAACCCCGAAGGCTTTGTACAACTATCCAAGGTCAAAACGGTGCAAGTGGATGCAGGGCAGCAGAGCTTATTTGCTATGGAAGAACCGATAGCCGATGAAACAATAAATCATAGTAGGGAATTTGTTCTGCTTACTGATAAATCCGAGCAGAAGCAATTTGTGGAACAAATAGCAAAGGAATCAACCATTGTGTTCCACTTTCTTACCGATAGTTCCAACCAAACTATTGCCGGTATAGCCTTTGCTGCTACAGAAGGCAAAGTGGCTTTTGTTCCGTTGAGAGATGATGATGATTGGAAGTGTGTACAACCTATATTTGAGGCAGATAATGTACAAAAGATTGTATACAATGCCAAGCAGCTAAAGCATTGGCTTGCCGATAGGAATATAGGACTGAAAGGAGATATATTTGATGTACAACTAGCCCATTACCTACTGTATTCCGAAGCTAGACATACGTTGGACTTTATTGCTTCGAGTGTACTTGATACCAATATATATGATATAGATGTTGCTTTGGCCAAAATATCGGCAAAGAATTTTACTTTCGATAATATTGTAGATAAAGATTTGGTAAAGGATTCTATGTGCGAAAGGGTTGACATTATAGGAAGACTGTATCCTGTACTAAAACAGCAGATGGAGGAAACCGGTGTATATAATGTGTATACCACTATAGAGATGCCTTTGGTAGATGTGCTTTTTGCAATGGAAAGGGAAGGGGTGCGTATAGATACCGACTACCTTAAGCACTACTCTCTACAGTTGCAAGCAGAGAAGGTGGAAATAGAAAACAAGATATACTCGTACGCAAATAAAACATTCAATATAGCATCGCCAAAGCAGTTGGGCGAAGTGTTGTTTGACGAGTTGAAGATAGTGGATAAAGCACCCAAGACAGCCACAAAGCAATATTCTACAGCCGAAGATGTGCTACAGAAGATGATAGATAAGCACCCTATTGTGCCACTGATATTGGAGTACCGTTCGCTATCTAAACTGATAAGTACCTATTTGGATGCATTGCCAAAACTTATTTCGGTAACTACCAATAGATTGCATACTACCTTTAATCAAACAGTTACTGCCACAGGTCGCTTGAGTTCAAACAATCCGAACCTTCAGAATATACCTATACGTACCGAAAGAGGACGGGAGATAAGGAAAGCATTTGTGCCTAGGAATGACGATTATGTAATTATGGCGGCCGACTATTCGCAGATAGAACTGCGAATAATAGCATCATTGAGTGGTGACAAGAATATGATTGATGCTTTTGCAAACCACTATGATATACATGCTGCAACAGCTGCCAAGATATACCGTTTGCCTATGGAAGAGGTAACTGCCGATTTGAGAAGAAATGCCAAATCGGTAAACTTTGGTATAGTATATGGTATATCGGCATTTGGACTTTCGGAGCAACTGAATATCCCACGCAAGGAAGCTGCAACACTTATTGAGGAATATTTTGTTCAGTATCCCCACATCAAAAAGTATATTGATGATAATATTGCCTTTGCCCGTGAGCATGGTTATGCTCAAACATTGTTGGGGCGTAGACGCTATTTGCCGGATATAAACTCGAGAAATAATGCCATGAAGAGTTTTGCCGAACGAAACTCTGTAAATATGCCTATACAAGGAACCTCGGCTGATATGATAAAGATAGCTATGAATGAGATATACAAGGAACTTGATGGAAAGGGATTGAAATCGAGAATGATATTGCAGGTACATGACGAATTGGTGTTGGATGTATATAAGCCGGAGTTGGAAGAAGTGAAGGCAATAGTGGCTGATAAGATGATCAATGCCCTAGCGTTGGATTTGCCAATAGAGGTAGGTATAGATATTGGTGATAATTGGCTTGAAGCTCATTAATACAATAGGTTTATGAAGGTATTGATAACGGGTGGTAATGGTTTGTTGGGACATAATACCATACTCCAATTGCTTTCGGAGGGTCATACTGTACATGCCATTGTTCGCAAAAGCGCTAGTTTGCTTGTTCAGCACGATAATTTGCAGGTATTCGAAGGTAGCTTTCTAGACTATGATAGTTTGCTATTGGCCACCCAAGGATGTGAAGCCATCATACATACAGCAGCTGCAACAGATATGAGTCTATCGTATTCGCAGTTCGAGAGAGTAAATGTAGGCGGCTCGAGCAATGTTGTAGCAGTTGCTCGAGCATTGGGCATAAAAAAGATCGTGTATGTGAGCACCCTCAATACGATAGGTTATGGTTTGCCCGAACGTTTGGCCGATGAATCTTTTTCTATGCAATACCCATTTACCAATTCATATTATGCTATTACCAAAAAGATGGCCGAAGACTTGTTTTTGGCAGAGGCTAAGCAAGATGGTAGGCATGTTGTTATTATCAATCCAGGCTTTATGCTTGGCGAATACGATACCAAACCAAGTTCGGGCCAACTGATGCTTATGGCATATCGTAAACCTATCATGGTGGTACCCCAAGGTGGTAAATGTTTTGTGCATGTAAAGGATGTGGCATCGGCGATAGTAAATGCACTTACATTGGGTCGAAATGCCGAGAGATATATAGTAGGAGCACACAATAAAACCCTTGCCGAGTTATATAAGTTGCAAAAGAACGTTTGTGGTTATAAGCAATTACTTGTACCTATTCCTTGTTGGATAACTAATATGGTGGGTATGTTTGGCGATGTTTTGCGAAAAATAGGATTGCACACACAAGTGTGTAGTATGAATACCAAGCAGCTGTGTGTAAGGGAGTATTACTCCAATGCAAAGGCAAAGACCGAATTAAAAATGTCCGAAACATCTCTTGAAAGAGCTATTTCGGACAGTATATGCTGGTTGAAAAGAAATCGTTAGTAGTTTTTCCAATTGCGGAAACGTAAAGAAAATACACCAAAGAATGCTTCTTTGAATATTTTCATACTCATTTTAGATGTTCCTAATACACGATCGGTAAAGATTATAGGAACTTCGGCTATTTTGTAGCCTAATTTTGTTGCAGTGTATTTCATTTCTATTTGGAAAGCATAGCCTACAAATTGTACTTTATCGAAATTCATTCTTTCTAATACTTTGCGAGTGTAGCATACGAAACCTGCGGTAGCATCATATACTTTCATTCTTGTAACCAATCTTACGTATGCCGATGCATAGTACGACATAAGTAGTCGCATTATAGGCCAATTTACCACACTGATTTTGCCATCAACATATCGAGAGCCTACAGCTACATCGCCTTTGCCACTTGCACAAGCCTCGTACAATCGTTCCAAATCATCGGGGTTGTGCGAGAAGTCGGCATCCATTTCAAATATATATTTATAGTCGCGTTCCAAAGCCCAACGAAAACCATCAAGGTAGGCAGTACCTAATCCTAATTTACCTTTACGTTCTTTGATGAATAATCTATCGGGAAATTCTTGCATCAATAGTTTTACAATGTCGGCCGTACCATCGGGAGAGTTGTCTTCTACTATCAAAATATGAAACTCTTTTGTTAGAGAGAATACTTTTCTGATGATTTTTTCGATATTTTCTTTTTCGTTATATGTTGGAGTAATTATAAGGCTGTCAGACATTTTCTTTACTTTTTAATTATAATAATGATTGAATTTAATCCGTTGTTCGAAAGAACAAAATTACAAAATAAAATGCATATCGTCAAATTTATTTGCTATTTTCTTTTACAAGCATACTATCAACTCATGGAAAAATCCAAAAGTATGTCCAATTTCTTGGCATTCATTCTATATTTTGTTGCCACAAAGTTATCTGTTAGTATCCCTTTGTAGATATATATACCGCTGCGTAAACTTTTGTTTATTAATAGTAGTTCGTCGAACGAGTGTCCTTTGGCTAGTTCTAGCAGAATAGGCGAAAGAATGTTGCTTATGGCTTCGGATGATGTTTTTGGAAATCGTGCCGATATATTAGGAACGCAATAGTGTGTTACATTGTGTTTGCTATAGAATGGGTGTTCTAATGTCGTTGGGTGCGATGTTTCTATTTTCGATCCTTGTGCAATTCCTACATCTATTATCAAGCTGCCTTTTTTCATTCTTTTTACTAGTTCCTCATCTATAAGGTATTCATCTTTTGTTCGGTAAAATGAATCGGCTATTACCAAATCGGCTTTAATTATTGCATTTCTAAGTGCTTCGGGATAAAGGGTCGATGTGTATACGGGATGGCCCAATATTTGTTTTATATCATTGAGTCGTGATAGTGAGCAGTCGAATATCTTTATTGAGGCATCCATTGATAAAAATATTTTTGCGGCTGTTTCGGCAACCTTTGTAGCACCCAAAAAAACTATTTCGGTAGGTGGTATTCCACCAAAAGAACCTATTATGTATCCATCGTTGGCCAGCGAAAAATATTCTCCGGCAATGAGTGGACATGCGTTGCCTATTATTTTGCAAAGCGTATCCATTATTATAAGGTTGCCGTTTTTGCTTCTCAGATTGTCGTAGGCAATAGATGTTATCTTCTTTTTTATCAAGAGATGGAAGTATTCTTCGGGTTGTATGCGAGTAAAGGCAATAGAAAATACAATTGCTTGTTTTCGCATTTTGCCAATTTCTTCAATAGTAGGAGGTGCTATTTTGAATATTATTTCGGCATTGAAAACTTCTTTGTTTTCTACTATAAAAGCACCACTATTGATGTATTCGGTGTTGGTAAAGCCAGATTTTAGGCCGGCATTGTGTTCAACTAAAACATTATGACCGGCTTCGACCAATATAGATACTGCTTGAGGGGTAAGTCCTACTCGCTGTTCGGCTTTCTCGCTTTCAAGAGGTATCCCTATAGTGTAGCGATGTCGATTGCCAATGCAAGATGATAATTTTTCCTCTGTGGCAATGGATAGATCTATTTCCATAATGAGGTATTTATTCTATTCGGGTGGCTACAAATTTGCGCACACCATTATTTATTTCTTGTATGTCAATGCGTATATAGCTTTGGGGTAATAGCGGTTCTATCTTTTCAGACCATTCGGTAAAGCAGTAGTTGCCACTATAAAAATATTCTTCATAGCCCATATCGTAGGTTTCTTCGAGGTTGTTTAGTCTATAAAAGTCGAAATGGTATATGCTAGAACCTTCACCGTTTATGTATTCGTTGACAATGGAAAAAGTGGGGCTACATACATTGTCGGTTACTCCTAGTATAGAGCATATCTCTTTTATCAATGTAGTTTTCCCTGCACCCATATTGCCAAAGAATGCATAGAATCGATCATTGGGAAACGATTCTAATAGCAATGATGCTATTTGGGGTAGTTCTGTTTTGTTTTTGCAAATTATTTCAATCATTAGGTTTGTATCAATGTTACATATAATATAATTTATTCTACTTAAAAACTACAAAAATGTTTCATTATTTGATAAAAAAAAGAAGATTTATAGAAAAAAAATTCGTTATTGAATGATTTTGGCACGTTTTTGGCATTTATATATACATGGAAAATGATAAAAAACAATTAATGATGGATGCTATATTATTTAATGCGGCTTTGATAAAGCTGAAAGAAGGGCTTGAATATTACGCCTATTCGTTGACAAACAATCGTGATGATGCCAAAGATTTGGTGCAAGATACTTTTCTAAAGGCCTTAATTTATAGAGATAAATTTGAGGACAATACCAATCTTAAAGCATGGACATATACGATTATGCGAAATACGTTTATCAACAACTATCGTAGGGCAGTAAAGTCGGCAACTATTATTGATAAGACCGAAGATGCTTACTATCTCAACAATTCGTCCAAGAGCGTATACGGTATGCCGGAGGCAGAGTTGAGTGTAAAGGAACTTGAGCAGGCTGTTGATGCTATTTCTGACGAGCAACGTATCCCTTTTTTGATGCAGTATCAAGGTTATAAGTACAAAGAAATTGCCGAAGAATTAAATCTCTCTATCGGTACAGTTAAAAGCAGAATATTCTTTTGTAGAAAAAAATTGATAAACCGACTAAAAGAATATTCAGAATAACAAGACTTTATTTCTCATGTTTTAGTGTAATAAATTTGTTTGTATTTTGCCGTTGGCGTCGTGATGATTGTCAACGGTTTTTTATTTAGGTAGGATGTAAAACAAAAAGAGAACAACTTTCGTTGTTCTCTTTTTGGGTGGGAGATGGGACTCGAACCCACGACCTTCGGAACCACAATCCGGCACTCTAACCAGCTGAGCTACACCCACCGTCTCGAAATCGTTTGCAAAAGTACTAATTTTATTTCAATCCACCAACTTTATTTCAATCTTTTTTATTGTAATCTTTATAAGATGTTGATTTATTGTATTGTATTTTTTGAATAATAATCTTTCTATTTGCTCAAAAATATGTGTTTTTTCTTTCTTCTTTATCCCTAAAATACAAAATTTGCACGTCTTTGATTCAAAAAATATAGGAATGAAGAACATATATCAGATGATTTGTGGACGATGGCGGTAAAGGTTTTGGGGCGGGTTGGACTGTCAATGTTTTGTATTTCAATAGATGTTGCAAAAAAAAGAACTTGCATACATTGGCTAAAAACACTATCTTTGCAAAGCCTTATTTTGAGGATTAAATCTGTTATAAGCCTGATGTATAAGTTTTTATATAATGTATGAGTGAATTGATATAATAAATTGATAAATTAAAAACTGAAATTTATGTTGAAAAGATTATTTAAATTTGGATTTTTTGCATCATTATTGATGTGTTCTGTTGCATCGTTTGCACAAGAAGAACTGATGAAATTGGAATCGAAACCGAAAAAAGAATTAGGTGCTTTTGACCTTTGGAGCGATTGGACGGTTGGGTTAAACGGTGGCCTTACCTTGCCGATAGAAAAGGTTGAAAATGCCGACAATTCGGCTTCATACGGTTTCAATTTGTATTTTTCCAAACAGCTCAACAGCCTTTGGAGTGTAGTATTTCAAGGCTCGATGCACGATGTGGGTAACGGAGTGGGTAAAAGTTTAGCTACTACTCTAGGTTGCTCGTTCTCTATAATGGATGCAATACAAGGTGCCGAAAGAGAAGCAAAATGGAATGTTTTGGCTTTGGCCACCATTGGTTTGGGTTTTGATAAATCCGGAACTTTGGTGCAAAGTTTTGGAAACGTTTACGAAATGCTAAATGTAGGCCTTAGAGGAAGCTGGATGGTTTCTGAACATTGGATGGCTACTATTGATGCAGCGTTGTATGCTCCTTTTGGTATCAGAGGTGCCGAAACGGGATTCAAAGCCATGTATTCCAACATCTCGGTAGGTGCTGTATATAAGTTCTAAGTCTGAGGCTTTGGTGTGATATTCGATATGCATCGCAACAATGGTTGTGGTGCATATTTTTTTGTCCCATAATATTTACCCTCCTTGTCCGTAATATATTTTTTACTATTAGTGTCCGCTAAAAGTTCGATTCTTGTTATATGAGAAGTTTATTTTGTCGGACAGCCGATGAGTTGGAGATACAAATAGCTATTTAGGGTTGATAATTCAAAAAAATAGCCGAAAAAGCGTAAATATCGTAAGATTTTACCCTACTTTATTACTCATTTGACTTATTATGCAAAATATATGGGTTAATTTGTCGGACAGCCGATAAGATACTCAAAATAGGGGGCTTGTCCACGGAAGAACAATTGTTGATTATTGAAATTCAGTATATTGAAAA
>JAGCLZ010000022.1 GCA_017646685.1 Bacteroidales bacterium
AGTGTCCAATACGGTAGGAGTAGCCCACCGGTAGATATACATTTTTGTATAAGGGTTGTGATGTGCCGGACATGCGCCATTGCCATTCCACGAACCACTCGACATAAGATCCCATTTTCCTATTCCTGAAAAATCGCCACCCGAACCGGCATAGTCGGTATCGTAGTAGTCTGGAGAACCAAACACATGGCCCAACTCGTGGCATATAACGCCAATGTTAGTCAACTTTTCTTCGCTGTTACCTTGGTATTCCGGCGAGCACGAGTAGGTGGATATTATAGTGCTGTCAAATATAAGTGGTTCCGAAAGGTTCCATTTGTGCGACCATATACAGTCGGCACCGCCACCGGCTTCTTCGCCCGAACCGGCAAACAGTATGTGGGCTCCGTCCATCACACCATCGCCATCATTGTCGTAGTTGGAATAATTAACATTGGCCGATGCTGCTATGAATGCTTCGCGGGCAAACTCTTGTTCGTGGCCGTAGCTGTTGTTGCCATAGTATGCCATATTGCTATCGGTTATGTATGGGCCTGCAATGTCTGATTCCAAAATAAATTGTCCGTACGAGTTTTCGTAGTAGAAATCGCGTACACTACCTTTGGCATAGTTAAAATTGTAGTTTATTTGGTTGAACATGTTGCGAACAAACATAGTGCCAATTCTAAATGGTTTATCTTTGAAACCCATTAGGATGATAAGTATTCGTTTGGTACCTACCACATCACCGCTGTATTTTAATTTTTCTTGTTCTTCGGTAAGTTTCCATAACGACAGCATTATGTTTACTTGCTCTTGGCTGAAGCGTAGCTTTTTGGGAGTGTTTCTGAGAAATTCTATTACTTCTTCCGAGCGTTCGTTGATGTTTGTTGCTATGTATTTGGAAGGAATCATATTTTCGTACTCGTCTGTAGTGGCGTATACAAAATATCCATCATCGTTGGTTATTAGCGAATAGCCGTCTTCTGTTTCAGCCCAATGTACTTTCTCATCACCCTTCATGTATATGGATACGAAAGTCTTTTTGTCGGGTTGACGGAAACGTATCAACTCGGGATAGGCATCTACAGCCAAAAGATTGCCGAAGATTATGGATATGAATAAACTTAAAGCTAATACTTTTTTCATTTTTGTTCTATTTTATAATTAGTAATTTTGTCTTCTCGAATGAGTCGGATAAGAATTGTATCAAATATGTTCCTGCTTCCATTTCGTTAATGTCTATTTGATGGATGCCACAACCTTCCATGTATTGTGTTCTCACTTTTCGACCCACAAGGTCGTATATAGTACAAGTGATGTTGTTGGAGTTTGTGTTGGCTATATTTACAAAGGTTTGCTCTTTGGCCGGGTTGGGATACAATGTTATGTTTGGGCTATTGTTGTCTATTGTTTTGATGTCGACGTATTCCGAGTCGGCAAAAACAATTATGTTGTCCAATGCTATACCGTTGCCGTAGTTGAGGGTAGCTTCGAAAGCCAGTTGGTAGAAGTTTGATCTTTCGGGTAGCGAAATGGTGTCTTTGGTCCATGATTGTGCATCGGTCGAATAGGTTTTAAGCACTTTCCATTTACCGGCAAAAGAGTTTTTGTATAGTACAGTCAAAGAGTCTTGTTTTGCATAGCGTGTTCGCAAAGAATACCAAAATGATAAGTTTGCTTGGCTTAGTTCCGATATGTCGAAAGGAGCTGTTGTAAGTACCACAGTCTTGTTTACCGATTCGTAGTTTGTTAGGTGTGTGTATAAGCAGTTAGCCCCATCAATGGGAGTAACATTGTCGCCGGTTTCTATAGTCCACGAAATGCTGTCGTCGGCCGAAGTTGTTTGCCAGCAATAAGGTATCATTCCATTTTCGAAACTTTCGTGATAGGGGAATACATTTATTCCTTGGCATGGAGTTGTTGCCGATATAACTATCCCGGTGGACCAAGTTGGAGTGTTGTCTATTCTGGTGAATATTTTGTAGTAGTATGTTTGTTCGGCATTCAGTTCTTGATGTGTAAAGTTTGTGCCATTTCCGGCGTATATCACTGTTCCACCGCCTTCCAAAGTTTCGCCACCGCTATATTCGGCATTGGTGGGTGTTCCAAACGCTGTGTCGGTTGAGTAGGCGATAACCACGGGCAAATTGCCGTATGGCAGCCACGATAGTTTTATTGATGTGGTTGATTCTATTGTTGCTGTGAATCTGCTTGCATTTATGTCGGCACCGTTGAAACAGAAACTTATTGTTCTTAAACTTGGGTTGTCTTTTATGTTGTTTATTGGTTTTTCGGTGTTGTTTCCGCCCCACGACACCGATGCCGGTTTGCTATTGTCGTCAAAAACAGTTTTGTTTCTTGCTCCGGGGAAAGGACATCCACTGGAGTTTATACTACCGTATGTTGATGCACTTGCATTTGGTGCTTTGGTTGATGCCGAAGCACATACGGGGTAGAACTTTTGAGGATGACGTGTGTTTACGGTTCCTGTGGTGGGTGTCATACCCGGATGTACGTGGTATATCATCAAACCTCTGCCCGGAACACGACTGTCAAAGTTTCTCAGCTGGCGGTTTTCCAACAAGAAAAATTCGTTGGGAGTGGTGGTATAATAGCGGTAGAATGAGCTTTCGGATATGCTGGAACCTTCCATTACTACAGAGCATGCAGAGTCTAAATCTATTACATTGGCCCAGTTGTATATAAATATTTTTGTATAAGGGTTGTGATGAGCGGGAGTTTTCCCGTTGTCGTTCCAATTTCCGCTACCCATAAGATCCCATTCTCCTGTGCCGGGATATTGTCCACCCGATCCGTCGTAGTCGGTATCGTAAAAGTCCGGTGCACCAAACACATGTCCCAACTCGTGGCATATTACGCCTATATGTGTTAGTTGTGTTGATGTGTTTCTAAGTTCGGGCGAGCATGAATAGGTGGTTATGGCAGTACCATCGTGTACAAGGTTGTTCAATGTGCTTTTGTGCGACCATATCTGAGCTGCATTTCCCGATGCTTCTTCGCCATGTCCGGCAAATAGTATGTGCAATCCGTCCATCACACCATCGCCATTGTTGTCGTAGTCGGAGTAGTCAACATCGGCAGCAGCTGCATTTACTGCTTCGCGAGCAAATGCTTGGTAGCCACTTGTGCCACGGTTTCCGTAATATGCTGTAGCATTTTGGGTGGTATATGGTCCGGCTACATCAAATTCCAATGATAGTTTGCCGTAAGAGTTGGCATAATAATAGTCGTGTACGCTACCTGTAAGACCGCCAACGGTGTAGTTGGCTTGATTGAAAAGATTACGTATCTCTTCTGTGGTGCGTGTAAACTGTTTGTCGGTAAATTGCATGAGTATAAGCAATAGCTTTACTTCGCCGGAGGTTGTCATATTCGACTTTTGTGTTTTTTGGTTTTCCACAATTTCCCATAGCGCAAGTAGATCTGTTATTTGTTCATCGGTATATCTCAGATATCTTGGTATTGTGTACAGTATACTGTCTTCCTCTGCAGTACGGTACTTTTTGTCGTGTGCCATTATTGTTGATGGCACCATGTTTCCATTTTTGTCCTGTATAGCATACACAAGGTAGCCGTTGTCGTCGTGTAGTAAAGAATAACCATCTTCGCTTTCTATCCAATTTATCTTTTCATCGCCTTTCAGATAAACCGAAAGAGTGGTCTTGTTGGGCTGTGTAAACGAAATAAGATGGGGGTATGCTTGTGTTGCAAACACTTCAATAACAGATAATAAAACTGCTATTATCAATACTGATGTTTTTTTCATTGTTGTTTTATTTGTATGTTAATTTATTTCTCCAAATCGGGTGCAAAGATACGTATTTTTTTTGAAATGCACAACATCAACTATTTAAATTGGAAACTATTTTCCTTCTTGCAGTTTTGTGATGTTATTTTTCGCACATATTTATGTATGTATCCTCGTCTATGATGGGTATGTTTAGTTTTTCGGCTTTCTTCAGTTTTTCCGGTCCCATTTTTTCACCGGCAATTACATACGATGTTTTCGACGATATAGAGCTTACCACCTTTCCGCCGTGCTGTTCGATATGTTGTTTTATGCCGTCACGCGAAAAGTTGTTGAATACTCCGCTTACCACGAAAGATAGTCCTGCCAATGCGTTCGACAGCTGTTCTTCTTTTGCCTCCATTTGTAGTCCGGCATTACGTAGCCGAACAATCATTTCGAGGTGTTTTATATCGTTGAAGAATTCGAATATTGATATGGCAGTCTTTTCGCCAATGTCTTCCACCATTGCCAGCTCCATTATGTTGGATTGTGATAGAGCATCGATGTTTTTGAAATATCGTGCCAGCTTTTTTGCACCCACTTCGCCTACATATCTTATTCCCAATGCATACAGCACTCGTTCAAATGGTACTTGTTTTGATAGTTCCAATGCGGCAATAATGTTGTCGGCACCTTTTTCCTGTATTGATGTTTTCTTCTTGTTTTCGCCTGCTGATTCCAAGCCTATCAGTTGCTCGCGGCTTAGGACGTAGAGGTCGGCGGGGGTGCGTACCAGCCCTTTTTCAAACAGCATAGTCAGGCGTTCGCTACCTATTGTGTCTATGTTCATAGCTTTGCGGCTAACGAAGTGTTCTAGCTTGCCTATCTGTTGTGGTGTACATCCGTCCTCGTTTGGGCAGTAGTGTCCGGCTTCGCCTTCGTTGCGTACCAGCGGTGTTCCGCATACGGGGCATGTGGTTATATATTCCAAAGGCACGGCGTTGAGCGGACGTTTTTCTATATCCACACCCACAATCTTGGGTATTATCTCGCCCCCTTTTTCTACAAACACATGGTCGCCTATACGTATATCCATGTTTTTTATAAAGTCGGCGTTGTTTAGGGTGGCACGTCTTACCGTTGTGCCACCAAGCCATACCGGTTCTAGGTTTGCCACCGGGGTTATTATTCCTGTGCGTCCCACCTGGAAGTCTATGCTGCTAAGGTATGTGCTTACCCTTTCGGCTTTGAATTTGTATGCTATTGCCCAGCGAGGCGATTTGGCTGTCATTCCCAGTTCGTCCCACAGCTCCACCTCATTCACCTTTATAACTATCCCGTCAATGGCGTATGGTAGCTCCTTGCGGTGGTTGTCCCAGTGGTTTATGTAGGCCTGTATTTCATCTATGTTGTTGCATTTTCGTGTCGAGTCGGCAATCTTAAATCCCCATTCCTTTGCCATCATCAGGCGGTTGTACTGTGTATCTGATGGCAGGTTGTCGCCCATAAGGAAGTAGAAGCAGAAGTCGAGTTTGCGTTTTGCCACCTCTTTAGAGTCTTGCAGTTTTAGGCTTCCCGATGCGGCATTGCGGGGATTGGCAAAAGGCTCTTCGCCGTTTTCCTCACGTATGGCGTTAAATTCGTTGAAAGCCTCGTAGGGATATATTATCTCGCCCCTAACCTCAAAGTCGTCGGGGTAGTTACCTTTTAGTTTTAGAGGTATGGTGCGTATGGTGCGTACGTTGTCGGTAATGTCATCGCCCTCTTTGCCGTTGCCGCGTGTTACGGCCTGCACCATTATGCCGTTTTTGTAGCTCAGCCCCACGGCCACACCGTCGTATTTCAACTCGCAGGTATAGCTGAAAGGTTTGTTGTTTAAAAGCTTTCGTGTGCGAGTGTCAAAGTCTATAATCTCTTCGATGGAGTAGGTGTTGCTTAGCGATAGCATGGGGTATCTATGTGCCACCTGTCGGAAAGTTTTGTTTACCTCGCCACCTACACGTCTGGTGGGCGACGAGGGTAGCGAATACTCGGGGTATTCTTTTTCCAATGCTATCAACTCGTTCAGTAGTTGGTCGAAGTCGTAATCCGAAATCATCGAATTGTCGTTCATATAATATTCGTAGTTGTAGCGGTCTATCGTTTCCGACAGTTCAGCTATTCGCTTTTGTGCAGCCTCTCGTTCCATTCGTTTTTTAGTTTTACTGTATGGTTCAAAAACGTTTTTTGTACTGCTTTTATTGTATTGGCAGTTTCTAAAAATTGCTTTGCCGGTGATTTATAGAGAGTATAGAGGGTTTTTATACCCTCTATACCCTTCTGTATTTTTCTTTAATCTAAGCTCTGTCTCTGCCTGAAGCAAACCCTGCGAGTTTGCGATAGCACAAAAGCGGAAAACAATTGTGCTAGTATTTTGTGGCTTATTATTTACAAATCTATTTTCAATGTTTGTTTTAAATCATGTCATTAGTTATAATAAATCCTATAAATGTTCCTATCATGAATATCAATGAAATAATGGTAAGAAAATTTTTTTTTGAACGATTCATTTTGTGATGATCTTGATATATTCTTTCATATCTTTTATTTTTGTTGAAATAAATGCAAAATCCTACTTCAATAGGAATTGAAAAATATTTTATCCAAGAATATTCAAACCATGTAAAATTTATGATTTGAAATAATACTAATATATTCCACAAAAATAAAAGAGAATAACAAAAAACGATACCACAAAGAATTGCACCTGCTATATAATATTGTTCTTCAAGATGCCATAATCTGTCATATTTTCTAACAAAATATGATTCCATATAGTAAATATGTTTATATATTTTCTTCATTTGAGTATCATCTTTTAAAACCAAGTGCTTGGACCATGTTCTTTTCCTAATTCATAAAAAACAGAAAAGACTGTACCATATAAGGGTATAGACGAACCTATATTTATACCATGTTCTAATATTCTTCCAAATTGAGTAAGATTTCCTGAACGATAATCCATTTCGATATTAGCTGCGGTGATTATCTGACTAGAAAATCCAAATAATTTCCCACCAACTTTTAATCGTTGTGAAGTAACTTTTGCAAATTTGTTTTTTCCTCCGGTATATTGGTTGCCGCCCCAAGACATGCTACGCACTTTACCATCTTTGCCAATCCATGTTCCATTCTTTTTATTATTATTAGTGTCCGCTAAACAAAATATAGCTTTTTCAATATACTGAATTTCAATAATCAACAATTGTTCTTCCGTGGACAACCCCCCTATTTTGAGTATCTTATCGGCTGTCCGACAAATTAACCCATATATTTTGCATAATAAGTCAAATGA
>JAGCLZ010000023.1 GCA_017646685.1 Bacteroidales bacterium
AAATAGCCGAAAAAGCGTAAATATCGTAAGACTTTACCCTACTTTATTACTCATTTGACTTATTATGCAAAATATATGGGTTAATTTGTCGGACAGCCGATAAGATACTCAAAATAGGGAGCTTGTCCACGGAAGAATAATTGTTGATTATTGAAATTCAGTATATTGAAAAAGCTATATTTTGTTTAGCGGACACTAATAATTTTTTATCCTCTTCGCTCAACCTATCTAATGCCTCGTTTGCTTGCACCACTGTGGGCAAGAAAAGTTTTCTAGGCAAAGGTGTATCTAGATAATCTAACTCATTGCTTCCGGCAAAGAAATTATTGAATGGCTCTTCGCTATCTGCGATGTTCATTTCTATAGTCATGGCACGGTCAATAACCTTGCGAGAGAATTGATGTGTGGTTTCGTCCATATTCACTGTCCCTACCACTATCAAGTTACTTGGAATGCGAAGACCCTCTGCTTTAAAACGTCCATATACATCTTCAAATTTAACTTTTCCATATTCCTCTGCTTTGTCTTTAGTTCCTATATTAGGATTAGGAGTACTTTCAATATCATCGACTTTTATTTTCAAATCCTCTTTCAATTGGTTTTCATGCTTTTTGAATATATCAGCTTTAATAAGTGGTTCACTTGTTATTGTGCCATTTACAAGTTTGCGACTTTCAAGTACGCTAAGAAATTCTGCAAAATATTGCTCAACGGGAGCAAGATTCATTTCGTCCATACACACAAAGAAAGGTAGATCGGGGTAGCACATTGCTTTTACAAGAAACTTTACAAACGGAGTAACAATGTATTTATTAGCAATGGCACTCTCGTAGCCAAGCACCTCTGTACTATCATGCCAATTGGGTTTAACCTCTATTAACTGATAGTTACCCGGACTTGTTTTATCGGAACGAAGTTGGTCTATTTTGGGGCAGCTTTCAAATGCTATTTGCTTAATTATACGACTTTTACCTGTCCCTGAAATACCTGCAAGCAAAAGAAATGGTTTTGTTCGCATTGCTGTAAGGAGATTTTTATCAAAACTTACAATTCTGGAAAATCTTGAAACTATTTTATTCTTTTCTTCTCTAGTTGTATAAAAGAAATTACTGACAGCAAGAATATTTAGGTAATTTCTGTAATGTCTATTTGTTGACCATATATAATATTTTACACCATCTGGTCCGTTAGCGTCATTTAGATATGACAATTCTGTATTATTAGATATAATCTTATTGAGTATTAGAACATATTGTTTAAAATCAACAATTTCAAATACATCTGAAACTCCTATTTTAAGTTTTTTAATTTCATCATTTAAGACAGATTCAAACTTATTTACATATAGTTCAAATTGAGCACCATGCTGGTCAATAATGTTCCAATATTTGATAAAACTTTCACGTACTGTAGATTTAAGAGACTTTAGCTCTAGTGACTTTTCAGTTATAGATTCATGATTTCTCAATAATTTTATAGCTCTCAAAAATCTTATATAATTTAAAAGAGCATTATGATATTGTCCTCCACCTATTCGCTTAAAATTCTTTCCCGCATTAGTTTCATCTTTAAATTCATCAAAAGAGTTTAGCTTGTCTAAATCATCATAAATTGACTGAAGATAATCAGGATCATCATAATCTAAAAGTTCTGTAAAACCCTGATAACGATTTGCAATTAATATATTTAGTCTCTTAAAATCAGAATAATTCTCTGCACTATTAGGCGAAAAAGTACATTGTCGTATATATTCTTTATATTTATTTAGTTTTTCAATTTTATCCATCATAATATTAAATTTGAAGGTGCGATTATTTCTCTTATATCTAATTTAACAAGACAAGTTCTAAAAAATTCATTTATTTACCACATCAAGTAAAACATAGAACCTACGCTTGAAATTTCAATTTGCAAAGTTAAACAATTTGTCGCACATAGGCAAGATAATAAGCGAAAATATTATCCCCAAAAGGACAGTATAACATCAAAGTCGTAATACCCTATTGTCGTTTACTCCACAGTAGGGTATCGTTGTATTTGCAATATAGCATGAAAAAGAGCGAAAGATACAGGTATTTTTTCCTATAAGCAATAGTAACTTTCTGGATAAAACCTATGCGGTTTGCCCCTCAAAAAGTGCCATAGTTACGGATCAAAACTATGGCACTTTTGGGGTGAAAGTGTGGCGGTTTTGGCGACGGAACTATGGTGGGTTGTAGAAAAACCGATCGATCGTTTTTAGAAAAACGAATAATCGGTTGTAAATGGACCGATCGATCGTTTTTGAAAAATCGATTATTCATTTTTGAGAAAACGATTATTCGATTTTTTTTGGGAAAATGGGAAAAAGTGGTGTTTTTGGTGGAGTGGAATGGGTGAAGGGATGGCAAAAAAAAGCGTCGGCAAGTTCTTGCCGACGCTTGGTTCGGATAGTTTTTTATCCCACCAAATCGTCACCTCCGGAACCGGAATTTCCTCCTCCGCTGTCGGAGTTTCCTCCACTGTCGCCGGTGTCTTGGCTACTGTCTGTAAGTTCGTTGGTACTTATTGTTTGGTAGATCTTCTTTTCGGGATCTACCAAGCGCTGGATGGCCACAAGTCGCTTTTCGGCATTGTTTACGGCATGCTTCAACTCTTTGTTGGCATCAAAACGAACTCTCAACCTGTTTAGTTGAGACAAACCTGCATCAACATTGCTATAGACTGTTGTGCTATCGGTAGTGGCAAAGAATGTGCCCAGTTCGCCCAACTGTACCCTATAGCCCATCGAAAGGAATAGCTCAATGGTTTGGCAGCAGCTATCCAGTGCTGCTTTCATAGCTGTGGATTGCATACCGGTATGCTTGCAGGCAAAGACCACTACCTCTTTGGCCGAAAGGGTTCCTGCATACTGAATATGAAGGGAGTATTTCAACTCCATTTCCTTTGTGCCTATTTTAGGAGTAGGCTGCTCCTTTGAAATGATGTTTATCATTAATTGGAATAGATTTGGTAATGGTTATGAAGGGCCCCGAGGAACAACTGTCTCTCGGTTTGAAGGTAGCCCTTCGTTTTTCGTTTGCAAAGATACAACCAAAAAATAGAATTGCCAAATCCTTGTACTGTTTTGGCTGTTAATAACTTAGTAAAAAGCGGCATTAAGTGTCATTTTTTGCTACTGTCAAATAATCAGATAAATAGGAAAAAGTTATTATACTAGTTATAGTCGTATATACAGTATGTATACCGGTGCGAATGCTACAAAATAAAACGGCCCAAAACGGCCTAAAAGAGCCATTATCTTGTTTTTGTTGATAACTTTTTGGTTTTGTGTCGGTTTTTAGGGGGTGAGGACAACGGATTTTGGCTTCGCTTTGCTACGCCAAGACAACAAGACCTTGGCTACGCCAGACAACTAGACAACTAGTCAACGAGACAACTAGTGGGGCGGTAGCCACTCGTAGTCTTGTAGTCTCGTAGACTCGTTGTCTGCGAAGCGATAGCGAAGCCAAGGCGGCAGCCACTTGTAGACTAGTAGTCTCGTAGTCTGCGAAGCAATAGCTGAGCCCAAGGCGGCAGCCACTCGTAGTCTTGTAGTCTTGTAGTCTCGTATACTCGTTGTCTGCGAAGCTAGGGCGGTAGTCGGATTTTGGCTGTTGCTTAAGGTTTCGAGCAAAAAAAATCCTCGCCGAAAACATAGTCCCGAGCGAGGATAACAACTATATATAAATGGAATTTTCTATACCAATGCAGCGTTATGCAAACATACGTTCTATAATATCGCTGTAGCGCTGCTGCACAAGTTTTCGGCGTACCTTTAGGGTTGGTGTAAGTATCTCGTTCATTATAGACCACTCTTCGGGCACCAGCTCAAACTTCTTTATCTTTTCGGTTTCGCCAAAAAACTCGTTGTATTTACTTACCTCTTTGGCATAGCGTTGTATTACCTTTGGGTTTTTAAGCACCTCTTGGGCAGTGGTGAATATAATGTCGTGGCGTTTGCACCAGCATTCCAAAAAAGCAAACTCGGGCGATATAAGTGCAGCGGCATACTTTTGGTTTTCGCCCACCACCACTATGTTTTCGATAAATGGCGACTCCGAAAACTTCTCCTCTATCAGCTGCGGATTGACATACTTGCCATACGATGTTTTGAATATATTCTTAAGCCTTCCTACCAGCACCAGCTGTCCCTTGTCGGTAAAACGGCCCAGATCGCCGGTATGAAACCAGCCATCGGCATCTATAACTTGGTCAGTTAGTTCATCATCTTTGTAGTATCCCATCATCACATTGTGTCCACGACACAGAACCTCATTGTTGTCGGGGTCTATCTTCACTTCCACTCCAGGCAAAGGAAATCCCACAGTTCCCACCTCTCTGGCATAAGGTTCGCGACTGCTCACTGCTATCACCGGCGAAGTCTCGGTCATACCGTAGCCTTCATATACCGGCATACCTATGGCCGAAAAGAAAGCCGCCATACGTGGCTGAATACTTGCCGCACCCGACACCACTATATCAAAGTTTCCACCTATACCCTTGCGTATCTTATTATAAACCAAAACATCGGCAATCTTATGTTTTAGGTTATAGATAGGCGTACGGTCGCAATCCTGTATGCGATATTCCTGTGCCAGGTCTACAGCCCAATAAAACAACTTCTTGGATATTCCCGACATGGATTTGCCTTTGCAATAAATCTTGTCGTAAAAACGTTCAAGCACCCTAGGCACCGTACTCATCATTGTTGGACACACCTCCCTGATATTTTCGGCCAAAGTACCCAAACTCTGTGCATAATAAACCGTCATTCCAAGATACTGATAAAGGAATACCAGCATACGCTCGTATGCATGACATAGCGGGAGGAAACTAAAAGCCCTGTCAGACCACTTGGCGGGAGTTTGCCTAAGATTCATAAGCTGACTCACAATATTGGCATGCGATAGCATTACCCCCTTTGGCACCCCCATCGTTCCCGACGTATACATGATGGTAGAGCAGGTAGATGGCAGTACGGTATCTTTGCGTCGTTGCAACTCGTCGGGCACAGGATTCTCGTCGCCCATAGCTATAAGCTGTTCCAAATAAGGCATCGATCCACGGTCTATAAAAGTATATACATACTTGAGGTTGTCAAGCTGAGGCCTTATCGACTCTATCTTGTTCAGCACCAAATTGCCCTCTACAAAGGCAATCTTTGCCTCGCAATGGTTGAGAATATACAAATAATCGTTTTCCGAAATAGTGGGATATATAGGTACGGATATAGCCCCCACCTGCATTATAGCCATATCCAATATATTCCATTCGAGACGGTTGGTACTGATAATTGCCACTTTGTCGCCCTCCTGTATTCCCAAATGAATAAAAGCATAACTAACAGCGTTGGCCATACGTATATATTCGTCTATATCGTAAACACGCCAACCATCATCAACCTTGCCCGACAATACGTGGGGCTTGGCAGGGTAGTTTGTCTTGCGATATTCCAAAATATCGAATAATCGTTTTACTTCTTCCATAAATTTCACTGTTTAACTTACACTTTATAAACTGCAAAAGTAGGTTCTTTTCTCAAACACTTGTATTAAAAGGGATAACAAGAATAAAAATATTGCCAAATAAGTATATGTGGGGTGAAATATCCAATTGTGGGGTGAAATATATAGGCAATAAAAATAAAAAATCACACACCCCAAGTGAAAAAATATGCTTTTTATTTGTTTGTATTGAAAAATAAAAGTAATTTTGCAAAGTATAATAAAGAATAGAATTATGTCGAAGAAAGTACCAAACAGCCTGATAAAGAAACAAAACATTGTAAAACTAGTTCTTTTTGTTGTCTTTTTCGCCTTTGTGTTCATCATTATATTCAAGCCATTCAACTCCAACAAATTCCTTTCCATATCTACCGACAGATTTGCGGCCTATGCCTCCATTATTGCTGCAATAGGCTTGGGTGTATTGGTTATAAGCCGACTGCTTATGTATATCTACTGTAGCAAAACGGGCAAAAGCCTTACTTATACCAATTATATTTCGTGGGTGGTTATAGAGGTACTATCTATATCTTTATTCTGCAACCTGTTTGCATGGCTTATTGGCACACGCAAACTTGGCTATTTCGACATACTGCCCGACACCGTGAGCTATACATCGGCAATACTGTTGCTGCCTTATGTTATAACAGTGCTATACTTCGAACTGCAAGAAAAGAATATAGACCTGGAAAAACTAAAGGCTATGCCTACCCCCAACTACCCCTCTGCCGAGGGTGGCAATACCACAACCGATGGCAAACATACGCTTATAAACCTATCGGACGACAAAGGACACCTAAAACTATCGGTAGATATAGATAACCTATTCTTTATCGAAGCTGCCGACAATTATGTAAACATCTACTACACCAACAAAGAAAAAATATCCAAGTTTTGCCTACGCAACTCGCTTAAAAACATGGAGAATATAAATCCCAACCTTATACGCTGCCATAGATCATATATTGTAAACTTCGGCAAAGTGAAGGTATTACGCAAAGAGAAAGAAGGCCTTGTGATAGAACTCGACTCTAAAGACATACCGGATATTCCTATCTCCAAAACATATTCGGCAAAAATAATACAAGCATTGTCCAATTAGTTGTTGCAGTGGCATTACAGTGGCATTGCAAAAGCCGGCAACTCCCACTTCATAACCCTGCGGTTTAGGGATAAGAAGTGCCATACTTTGGGGTGAAAACTATGGCACTTAGGGGTATCAAACCACGGAGTTATGAGTTCAAACCATGGTAGTTTTTTGGGTAATGGAACGCATGTAATATTTTTTAATGGCGGCAGTATGTCGGCTACAATTAGCTTGGAAAAGAAATTAATAAACACATATACAATTACGGCATAAATAACAATGCCGTTACAGCTTTTGATACTGTAACGGCATTGCACTATCATGAATTGCAAATTGCTATCGGTGCATTACAAAAACCCATGCGGCATCACTCTTAATATCTGAGTATTTAAGGTTTGTGGTATATATTCGCAAAGTTTTTGCAGTAGAGTCATAGTCCCATTTCAGTTCTTTGTCGCAACCTAGCAGTTGCACTTTCATATCCGAAGCAGGAGGTTCTATATTGTTTAGCTGCAAAACCTCGTCGGGATATTTCAAAGCTATGGCATATAAATCATTTCCCTTTGTGGTATAGCATACCACCGGCTGACGGCAAGCATATTTGGCTTCAAAACCGTTTAGGGGTCGTACATATTCTTTGGCTTGGCTTGCAGATTGCCACCACAGTTTCATCACAGCCTCCAAATTTGTCTCTTTATACAATATCTTTATCGGGTATTGTTCGGCTTTTTTCAGTTTCAAAGTTGCCTTGGTTGCATTATGCTTCAAGGCCTCTTCGGCATTGCTTTCTGTGGCGTTGGCATCTGGTTTGGTATAGTTTATTATTGTATCATCACCCACTATCACCATAGCATAGTCTTCGGCCTCTATTTCAAAGGTGTATTTCTCGGTATATTTTGGCGCTATCATTCCTGTCCATTCGGCAGTAAAGTTGTCGTAACTTATGGATTTGTCGGGCGAGTTTCGCTTCCAATTAAAGTTCAATACCGAATCTGTTCGTTTCAGTTCCACATCTTCGTATTCATAGAAGTGTGTATATGGGCGAGTTTCATATATAGCTTCGCCGTTGACAGCCAGCCATTCGCCCAAATCTTTCAACCTTTCTTGCTGTAGCATAGGTATTTTGCCATCGGCGGCAGGACCTACATTCAGCGTCATTCCACCACCTGCTGCCACCAGCTTACAAAAGTGCTGTATAAGCTCTTTTGATGTAAGATAGTTGCTCAATGGCTCACGACGATTTAGCGCAAACGAGCGTCCTATTCCACGACATTCGGCCCAAGGACGGTCTGTAAGCATAATACCCGAGCTGTATTCGGGCGTGCGAAATCCATGTTCTGTTCCTCCACCCCATCGGTCGTTAACTATCGCTTCGGGACCAACGGTGTTGTAATACCACGATATAAGTTCTTCGGCATGGAAATCGGAAGCCTTGTTGTTCCATTCACCATCAGTGAATATTACCGATGGTTTGTAGCGTTGTACCAACTCCTTAAACTGTGGTATCATATAAGTTTCTACATAGTTGGCAATAGAGTCGTCGGGGTCTTGCATCCAAATATGTTTAGGGTTTGTCCATTCGGTAAGGGAATAGTAGAAACCCATCTTCATACCACGGCTACGCACCGCGTCTGTAAGTTCGGATACGATGTTGCGTTTGGGTCCACCCACCACACTGTTCCAATTGGGCTGAAACTTACTATCCCATAGGCAGTATCCATCGTGATGCTTGCTTACCAGCAATACATATTTTGCTCCACTTTGCTTAAATATATCGGCCCATTCGGCAGGGTTCCACAGTTCGGCTTTGAACAACTTATCAAAATCTCGATAGGTTATACCTTCGCCGTATGTTTTGTTTTGGAAGTTTATTCTAACGGTATCGCCAACCATCAAACCGCGGTAGTACCATTCGCCATAGCCTTCCACACCTGCATATGCCGGCACCGAATATACCCCCCAATGTATAAATATACCTAATTTTGCATCGGCAAACCATTGCGGATAACCGCGTTCATTAATCGATTGCCACGATGGCTGCACCTCTTGTGCCACAGGCTGTTGAGAAAAACCAAGTACTACAACAGCCAGTGCCAATAATTTCTTACATGTATTCATAATCAATATAATCTATATAGAATTCAAACTTTTTATTATCAATTGTATTGCATCATCCACCTCTTCGTCGGTTATTATCAGCGGAGGCGCTATCCTAAACGAGTTTAGCTTATAAAGGAATGAGTCTGTAACCAAGCCATTATCAAGAAAACGTTCAAGGAGTTTCCAATAAGTTTGTTCGTCTTCCAAATCGCAAGCAAGGAATAAGCCCTTTCTACGCACAGCTTTTAGGCGAGTATGACCTTTCAATGCATCTTCAAACCTTTTGCCTTTTTCCTCGGCAGCCACACATAATTCGTTGTCCATTATCACCCTTAGCGATGCCAATGCAGCCGCACAGCTTACGGGATGTCCGCCAAAAGTGGTTATATGGCCAAGAATAGGATTATATGTAAGGGTATTCATAATTTCCTTGGACGATACGAAAGCACCTATAGGCATACCCCCGCCCATGGCTTTGGCCAATACCAATATGTCGGGAGTTACACTTTGTTGAAAATAAAACATTGTTCCGGTTCGTGCAAAAGCCGTTTGCACCTCGTCAAATATCAGCAAAGCCCCCACCTCTGTGCACCGTTGTCTGAGCTGCTGCAAATAATTGTTATCCGGCACCACCAATCCGTTCTCGCTCTGAAGAGGGTCTAAAATAACACATGCAGTACGAGATGTTATCAGCTGCAAATCATCAAAATTATTGAAACGTATAGCCCTTGTATCGGGCAATAGCGGACGGAAAGCATACCTAAATTCCTCGTTGCCCATAAGGCTTATGGCACCATGTGTGGAACCATGGTAGGCATTGTAGGTATGTATAATCTCTGAACGGCCGGTGAAACGCTTTGCCAACTTAAGGGCACCTTCCACAGCTTCGCTACCACTATTTACATAATATATATTGTTCAAACTATCGGGCAATAGCGATGTAAGCAAGTCGGCATATTGTACCTGCGGACTTTGAACATACTCGCCATACACCATAAGGTGCATATATTTTGCAGCTTGTTCCTGCACAGCTTCCACCACCTTGGGATGGCAATGCCCCACATTGCTCACAGCCACTCCCGATATCAGATCTAGGTATGGTTTGCCTTCGGGTGTATACATATAGCATCCCTCGGCCCTTACTACCTCCACTCCTATCGGTGATGATGTGGTTTGTGCTATTTTCTGATAAAATATCTCACGTTCTATCGACATATCTACACTTCATTTATGTGCCAAAAAAGACTTTGGCTATACCTATATTTGTAAATGCAAAGATAAGTTTTTTTTCTGACAATGGAGCCGATATATATAGAGAAATAAATATTTGTGCAATAAACAAAATAGAAATCAAGACTATATGTAGAAGGAAATAATAAGATAGGCGTTGCAATAAATCATATTGCAACGCCTAATTATTTACGCATCTGCCGATATTTTACACAACAATAGTATCCGAAATAACCATCAAACCTTGTTGACTATAGGCAATAGATTACGTCAAAACTCTCTCTATTCGAATTCCGATATTAATGTATATAAGTAATGAAGTATTACTTTACTCTCAAATTCTTACCTATTTTTAAATTATCAGACTTAAGACCGTTCAACTGTTTTATCTTTTTCACTGTGGTGCCATACTTCCGTGCTATCGACGATAAAGTTTCGCCTTTCCTTACCGTGTGATAAACAGTTTGTTTATTTTTGTTTTCGGCTTTCTTTACTTTCGGCTGAACTTTTTCCACTTCAACATCAACCTTGGTTGCAGTTTCGGCCAATGTATCGGCAACAGCTTCGTCCTTGACTTGTTTCTTTTCCAACAATTGCGGTGCTTGGTATTGTATTTGATTGTACAACGGATTTCTGCGATGTATGGTTATCCTTTGTCCAACCTTCAACATTCCGTTTTTCTTTATTCTCGGATTCCAACTCCGTATCTGAGGAACAGTAACACCATAGCGTTTGGCTATCTTTACCAATGTTTCATTCCTACGTACAGTATGGGTAATAGTTTCGGTAGGTTTTATGTCTTGAACTATTTGCTTTACCAGCGAATCCATACCGTATTCGTATATCGAATCTTGCAAACGTATAAATTGAGGTACATATTCCATAGGCAAACGCAGATAGCACGACTGTGAAGCTCCCGGTATTATAGGCTCCTTATATTGAGGATTGAGAAGCTTGATCTGGGCATCATCAATATCTATGAACTTTGTTATCTGAGCAAAGAACAAATTCTTGTCTATCATAATAGTATCTGTTTCCATAGGTACATCTACATCCGTTGGTCTCAGATTATGCTCTTCGTAGTTGGTCATCACGTATGTTGCTGCAATGTAAGCAGGTATATATCCACGAGTTTCCCTTGGCAGATAAGGATAAATATCCCAAAAGTCTCGTTTGCCACCCGAGCGTGCTATAGCCTTGTTTATATTTTTAGGTCCACAATTATATGCAGCTATAGCCAAGTGCCAATTGTCAAATATTTCATACAAATCCTTCAAATAACGAGCAGCAGCATCACTAGCCTTCAGCGGATCTTTGCGCTCGTCTATCAACGAGTTTATATTAAGTCCATACACCTTGGCAGTTCCATGCATAAACTGCCATAATCCCGTTGCTCCCACACGCGACACAGCTTGCGGATTCAAAGCACTTTCTATAATAGGAAGATACTTAAGTTCCAATGGCATATTGTGACGCTCCAAGGCTTGCTCGAAAAATGGGAAATAGTATTCGGACAACGACAACATATTATTTAAATTATTGGTCATTCTTCGAACGTACATCTTTATGTACGACCGCACAACACCATTATACGTCATTGGTATAACCGCCGGTATCGAATTTAAACGTTTGAAAAGAACGGAATCTGGTATATCATCAAACATTAGATCATCAAAAGATTCACTGCCATGTTTGTAATGCTTCGTTGAAATATGATGAGAGTTTTTCTTATTGAAATATGAGGTAAGCAAACTATCATAATTGCGAGTAAAAGAAGATTCCAAATATTTCAAATCTTCCTTATAAATATTGGTATCAACCTGACTTTGTGCCACCATAGGCAACAATGCTATTGTGCATACCAAATACTTCAACTTTGTATATATATTTCTCTTAGTCATCATATATTATAATTTATAAAGTTAGTAAACGCAAGTATTATAATAAAATTGTTGAGAAAAAATTATTTTTGTCGGTTTTAGAAATAAAAAGAATTTTCTTAAAAAGTTTGTATATATGAAAAATATATGTACCTTTGCAATTAAAATAAACAAAATAAATTATTAATAATAGATTAAAAAAGACTGACTATGAAACGATTATCCGTAATTATTTTATTTACACTGCCTTTCATTTTTACATCATGCGAGGGCGATTTTGATGATTTTTTTGGTGATCTTTTAGACCAAGCATCGGGAAGTGCTGAGGTATTTGCTTTGGCTGCAAATAGTAACGACACAGTATTTAACAGCACATTTGAATTTTCAGCCGTTTCTGTTATCGACACTACTATCGAAAATGTTGATATTTCCTATCTTATAGGTGTATCGGCCCACACATCGTTGGAGGAACAAGAAATTGATTTCCCATACATGTTATGCACTTTGGGCGACACATTGGAAGGATTACACACAGTGAATTTTGTTATTGACACAAGTTTTATCCTAAACTTTGACTACGAAGAGTTTGTACAAACAAATCGCGAAAACATTGTTGCTATTATTGCCGACGAAGAAAATTGGTTTATTGGAAGTTCGGGAAACATCCAATTAGATGTATACGAAGGCTATGGCGGATTGGTTGACGGTTCTTTCAACAATGTTGTTGCATACCATCTTACTCAAGAAATAGTTGATGATGTTGTTGACAACTATGAAGCCGGCAATATCGTTCAAACCATTGGAATAATTGCCAATATCCCAACTGTAACATTGCATGGAAGTTTTTCGAGCAGAAATATTGATATAATGCAATTTTTACAGTAAACGTACATATAGAATAACAAAAAAGAGAGGAAGCTATGTTCCTCTCTTTTTTTATGAATAACAATATATCGTAAATAAAATGATGATATAGTATAAACTGCATGATGATATACTATCAATAACACATGACAACTTCAAAAAAACTCTACATTTCGGATAGTGGAAGAACGTTCTTTGAAACTTTTGCGAGACTTACATTCTTGGCATATTTCTGCTTCTTTATCAATCGTATAACCGAATATACTAACAAAAGAAGATAGAAATCTCTTCAAGAAAGTTGCATTTGAACAAGCATAGTGCAATACCCTTGCATTAGCTATTCAAAGCTATAGCAATACCAACATGTTAGCATGTAACAATAGCATAATAAAAATAGATCGGGAGGAAGGCAAAATTACATCGGGAGGAAAACTTTACTACTACGTGATGTAGACAAATTTTCATCGTGAAGGAATTTTGATAGTGTTACGAAAGTATTTTTTACGGTTATAGCTAATATGAAAACATTATTTTCCATATAGTCCAACCCTATCGGGGATATAAATAAAGTACCATAATATCCGATTTTGAATAAAAAAAGTAATAAAATAAGCAGTAAATAATGTTATTAAATAGCAATAAACTGACAACGAATATTTTTGAAACATTTCCCATACCTTGTTAATAACTAAAAACTTTATTATATAAATGTATTTGTAATTTAGCACTGTAGAATAAAAGGAACAATAATGATGTAATTATCTGTATTTGTTTGTGTAAACTAGTTTTTATTATTATGGAAACTGAATTAATTTTAGATTTTGGAGAAGAAAAAAGTTCTTCTATATCCAAAAATAGAAATAGCAAATCGGGCAAGGATAACGATGTAATACACCCGACAAACAAACAGGTACAAGAAACAAAACAGAGAACTGTCAATACGGGAATAAAAATGAAAGGAGAAATGAATTCAAACAATCATTTGGAGTATAATCCAAAAGAAATTATGGAGGCAAGCACAGCATATTTTGGCAACGATGAATTGGCTGCCAATGTATGGATGAACAAATATGCTTTGCGTGATGGCGATAAGATATTCGAGTTGACCCCCGACCAAATGCACATACGTTTGGCATCGGAATTTGCTCGTATCGAAAATAATTATCCCAACCCCATGAGCAAAGAAGAAATCTACGAACTTCTTAAAGATTTCCGCTATATAATACCACAAGGTAGCCCTATGTCCGGTATTGGCAACGACTTTCAAATTGTATCGTTATCCAACTGTTTTGTTATTGGCAACTCCGGAGCTGCAGACTCTTACGGTGGAATACTTAAGGTAGACCAAGAGCAAGTGCAGTTGATGAAACGTAGAGGTGGCGTTGGCCACGATCTTTCTCATATTCGTCCCGAAGGCTCTCCCGTAAAAAACAGTGCACTCACATCAACCGGTATAGTTCCTTTCATGGAGCGCTACTCCAACACTACTCGCGAAGTAGCACAAGGAGGACGACGTGGTGCGTTAATGCTTAGTATATCCATAAAGCACCCGGATTCGGAAAAGTTTATCGATGCAAAACTCGAACAAGGCAAAATTACAGGTGCCAACATATCGGTAAAAATAAGCGACGAGTTTATGAGATGTGTTGTTGAAAACAAACCGTTTGTACAACAATATCCAATTGATTCAGACAATCCAACAGTTGTAAAAGAAATAGATGCTCGCTCGTTGTGGAACAAAATCATAGAAAATGCTTGGAGTTCGGCCGAACCGGGCGTACTATTTTGGGACACAATAGCTCGCGAATCAATTCCGGATTGCTATAGCGATTTTGGATTCAAGACAGTATCTACCAATCCTTGTGGCGAAATACCTTTGTGTCCATACGACAGCTGTCGACTATTGGCCATAAACCTATATAGCTATGTAAAAAATCCTTTCACAACCAAGGCTTCTTTCGACTTTGACTTGTTCCGCGAACACGTAATAAAAGGTCAACGTTTGATGGACGACCTTATAGATCTTGAATTGGAAAAGATCGAAAAAATTATCGAGAAAATAGAGAACGACCCCGAAGAAGATGAAATCAAATCTGTAGAACGTAACCTATGGCTAAACATAAAGATGAAGTGTTTGGAAGGTCGTCGTACAGGATTTGGCATCACTGCCGAAGGTGATATGCTAGCAGCATTGGGATTGCGTTATGGTTCAGACAAAGCCATCGACTTTTCGGTATCTGTACATAAAGCCCTTGCTGTGGCCGCATACACATCATCGGTAACCATGGCAAAGGAACGCGGAGCATTTCCGATCTACGACACCGAGCGCGAAATGAACAATCCTTTTGTGAAACGTTTGGCCGAAGCTGACCCAAAACTATACAAAGAAATGTCGAAGCATGGTCGTAGAAACATTGCTTTGCTTACGATAGCTCCTACAGGAACAGTAAGTATCTGTACTCAAACTACATCGGGAATAGAACCGGTATTCATGGTGTCGTACAAACGTCGCAAGAAAATAAACCCCAACGACAAAGACAGCTCTTCGAGAAAGGTGATACAAGATTCTAACGGCGACTACTTCGAAGAATTTAATGTGTTACATCCAAAGTTCATCGATTGGCTACAAGTATCCAACTACGATGTGGATGATGTAATACAGATGAACGATAAGGATTTGCAAGAAATCATCAATAAATCGCCGTACTATTTGGCTACATCGCAAGACATTGATTGGGTAAACAAAGTACGCATGCAAGGAGCTATCCAGAAATGGGTGGACCACTCCATAAGCGTAACAGTAAACATACCCAAAGAAACAACCAAAGAGATGGTAAGCACCATATACCAAACAGCATGGGAAAGTGGTTGTAAGGGTTGTACCATATACCGCGATGGTTCGCGCGATGGTGTGCTTATCTCCAACAACGAGTCAAAGAAAACATCGGAATCGTCGTTC
The DNA here is from genome assembly GCA_017646685.1 of Bacteroidales bacterium. Lineage (GTDB taxonomy): Bacteria > Bacteroidota > Bacteroidia > Bacteroidales > P3 > HGM05376. The sequence continues at coordinate 15,646 of JAGCLZ010000023.1, forward strand.
CGCGAAACAACAGCTCCTAAAAGACCTAAGAAGTTGGAAGCCGATATAGTTCGTTTCCAAAACGACAAAGAAAGTTGGATTGCCGTTGTAGGTATATACCAAGGACACCCCTACGAGATATTTACCGGTAAGGCCGAAAGTTTCTTATTGCCCAATTGGGTAGAGAAAGGTTGGGTTATACGTGTAAAAGAAGATAATAAAGCACGCTACGACTTTCAATTCCTAGACAAAGACGGATACAAAATTACCATCGAAGGACTTTCTCGACTGTTCAACAAGGAATTTTGGAACTACGCCAAGTTGATTTCCGGAATATTGCGTCATGGTATGCCTCTGCCAAACGTTGTGGATCTTGTAAGTAAACTTAACTTTGACATAGACAGTATTACCACATGGAAAAACGGTGTGGCACGAGCCCTTAAGCGCTATATAACCGATGGAACCGAAACCGGAGAAGTATGCCCCGAATGTGGCGGTAAGATTATATACACCGGTGGTTGCAAGGAATGTAGCAATAAATGTGGATGGTCAAAATGCAGTTAATTCTAAAATAATATAATAACATTCTAAACTCTTTAGAGTATCTATACGCTAAAGAGTTTTTTTATTGATACGTAATTAATCTTTTATATAAAAACTTTGTTTTATCGAGTATGAAAAACAGAAAAAAGAAAATCGGACTCTTACCATTTATCCTAATAGCAATTGTATTAGGTATAGGCTGCGGATTATTTTTCCCTAGATGGTTGGCTCAAATATTTGTAACATTCAACGGATTGTTCAGCCAGTTTCTAAACTTTGTGATACCACTGCTGATATTCGGATTGGTAGCTCCTGCCATTGCCAACATTGGCTCTAAAGCAGGCAAGATGTTGCTTATTACCCTTGGCATAGCCTATGGAACCACACTCCTATCGGGTTTTTATGCTTATGCTGTTGCCGACGGGTTCTTCCCTTCAATGATAGAGCAATATAATTTCGACTCCGGTGCCGACAATCCCAATGCTCTTTCGCCATTCTTCAACATAGAAATACCGCCTATTATGGGAGTAATGACGGCCTTGGTATTCTCTTTTATGGTTGGTTTGGCTGTATCAAGTCAACCAAACTCTACGCTTAAGAAAGTACTCGACGACTTCCAGTTAGTGATAGTAAAGGTAATAGAAAAAGTGATTATCCCTCTACTACCGCTGTATATATTTGGTATATTTATGGACATGAGCTTCAATGGAACTGTATTCCACATCCTATCAGTATTTGCCAAAATAATACTTATAATATTTGTAGCACATATCCTTCTGCTTGTACTACAATATTGCATAGCCGGAATAATCACACGAAAGAATCCCTTCAAGTGCTTGGCCACTATGCTGCCGGCCTACTTTACGGCTTTGGGCACACAATCCAGTGCAGCCACCATACCGGTATCGTTGGCTCAAACGCTAAAGAACGGTGTACGCAAAGAAGTGGCCGAATTTGTGATTCCGTTATGTGCCACCATTCACTTATCGGGCTCAACCATGAAAATTGTGATGTGTGCCATTGCCCTTATGCTTGTACAGGGTCAAGCCTACGACTTTGGGATGTTTGCCGGATTTATATGTATGCTTGGTGTAACCATGGTAGCTGCTCCCGGCGTACCGGGCGGTGCCATAATGGCAGCATTGGCTGTACTGCAATCGATATTGGGCTTCGACGAAAACATGCAAGCTCTTATGATAGCTCTTTACATTGCCATGGATAGCTTTGGAACTGCATGCAACATCACCGGCGACGGTGCAATAGCCCTGATAATGGATAAAATTACAGGAAGAAAAGATATTACAACAGAAGCGTAGCAACAACTATAGCTTTTTGAAAAATAAATTTATTCACACAACGTAATAACAATAAGAGATGAAAGACTTTTTGAAGATGATGCTTGCCTCGTGCCTAAGCAGCATGATAGTATTTGGAATTTGTACCTTCTTGGTGATTTCTTTAATAATAGGTGGTGTGGCCACAATAATCTCGTCGGCCGAAGAGAGTACCGTTACTACCGTTAATCCAAACTCTGTACTGCAATTGGATTTGACCAAAACTATTTACGAACGTACACCATCTGAACTAAATTCGTATCTGGAAAGCAATATGGTAATAGGTGCCGACATGGTAATGAAGGCAATACGTATGGCCAAAACCGACGACAGAATAAGTGGTATATACCTCCGAACCTCCGAGATGTACAACGGCGGATGGGCCATAACCGAAGAAATTCGCAATGCACTTATCGACTTCAAACAAAGTGGCAAGTTTATATATTCGTATAGCGAAATGTATAGCCAAAAAGCATATTACCTTTCCTCAATTGCCGACTCTATATTCATCAATCCCTCGGGAATGCTAGACTTTAAGGGTATAGCTGCCGAAACGATATTCATAAAAGACATGTTGGACAAGCTGAATGTAGAGGTTGAACTCATACGTCCACGCAACAACGCATTCAAGAGTGCAGGCGAAATGTACACCATGAACCACATGAGCGAAGCCAATAAAACACAGATACGCTCGTACATCAGCAATATATGGCAACATGTATGCACCAACATCTCCACCGCTCGAAATATATCTGTAGACAAACTAAACAATATTGCCAACAACCTTTCGGCATATATACCTACCGATGCTGTAAACAATGGATTGATAGACCAAACAGCTTTCGAACATGATGTGCTTACATCCATCGCACACACTTTGGGAATAACCAATGGCGACACCGACGAAATCAATTTTATCCGAACCAAAAGATATGTGGAATCGAACCCCGAACCTCAAAGCAAAGACAAGATAGCCGTAATATACGCCCAAGGCGATGTACTACACGGCAAAGGCACGGACATAAACGTATATTCGTCAACCATCACCAAAGCCATCAACGATGCTGCCGACAATAAGAATGTAAAAGCCATAGTACTGAGGGTAAACTCGCCCGGTGGTGCCGTTATAGCATCCGAAATTATGACCAACGCCATAATACGCGCCAAAGAAAAGAAGCCCATAGTGGTATCTATGAGCGATATGGCAGCCTCGGCCGGCTACGAAATATCGTGCAATGCCACCAAGATTGTGGCTATGCCTACCACAATAACCGGCTCCATTGGCGTATTCGGGATATATCCACAAGTGGGACGTATGCTTAAAAACAAATTGGGTATTACTACCGATACCATACTTACCAACCGCAATGCAGCAGCATTGTCTATAAACAGACCTCTATCGGCCGAATCGCACAATGTATTGGTACGTAATGTAGAAGACTTCTACAAAACATTCTGTATGAGAGTAGCCATCGGAAGAAATCTAAGTGTGGAATACGTCGACAGTATAGCACGTGGACGTGTTTGGACCGGAACTCAAGCCAAAGAACTTGGACTGGTAGACGAACTTGGAGGTATGGATGTGGCACTACGTATAGCCGCTCAAGAAGCCGGAATAACCAACTACAGTATAGTGGCATATCCAAAACAAAAAGATGCAGTAACCGAACTCATGGAAATGCTAAACGAAGAAGCTATGGAAGCAAAACTACAAAACTCATCCATAGCAAAGTACTATAAACAAATAGAACAATTAAGCAATATGGAACCATTGCAGGCTCGACTACCATACTTTATAGAACTCTAACGCAATACCATGCCGATGGCATACAACCTCAGTAATAAATAGAAAACATCAAGCTAACTAGTTACAAACACTATACCTCACCAAGCCCAACCCTACGTCATAGGGTTGGGCTTTGACTTTATGCAAAAGAACAAACCTACAGATTCCTCTCCCCAATCACACACCCTACTACCACCCAACCAATACCTCACTAGCAATATAGCTTACAGCCACTTGTAATTTTACCCACAGCCACCCAAAACTTTCAAAAAACCTACCGCAAATTTCGCTTACACCTACATCTAAACCGGATTACCACTACCACAAAATCCAAAATCAAACCACGATTTTTTCAAACCAAACCATGATTTATTAAAATCAAACTATGATTTATAAAAACCAAAGTATGATTTGTAGAAATCAAACCATGATTTAATAAAATCATAGTTTGGTTTTGAATTTCGCTGTGGGAGTGGATAATAAAACCGGTAGGTATGCTGGAAAAATACCATAGGGATGAAAAACTTCCTCAGGGCTATCGACTCAAAAACCTGCCCGCATTTGCTACCGATAGCTACCTATAACTGCATACAAACCTAGGCATAAAAACACTTCTGCCAACAAAAAATAATGCAAAAACATTTGCATATTTGAAAAAAAACTTATAAGTTTGCAAAATAAAATTACAGATAAAAAATAGCATGACATGCAATGTTACGACATATAACCCCGCAGGTATTGTTCTAACAACCAGAATACTATACTCACGCAAACGTCCTAAGCAAGGGCTGCAATAGGACGTGCAGGATACGTATTTTCCTATCCAAAAAGCAGCCAAATCCACCGTTTTTTTTTGTTTTAGGCTTGTATCCTAAAGAGTAGAAATATTCGATAAACATAATAATTTAATACCGAACGACCATGAAAAAAACAATAATAAACAAATCAAATTCAATAAGAAAAGTATTTACCTCAATAATAGTTCTTACAATACTATTACCATATAATATTATTGCTCAAGACGATTACCAAAGGCCTATACAACCGCAAAATTATCTATATCTTCCTTCGTTTATAGAACATGGGATGGGGATAGATGTTGGTGAAAACACAGGAAATGGTAAACATTATTATCAAAATATACTAAATCACTGTGTTATTGGTAATTTCGATTCCACTTTTGCACTTCCTATGGAAGGTATATCACAGAAGTTTATGATAGATTCCGCTATCACAATATACGGAATTGCATTATGGAGAGATATGAGACACGAAGAAGTAGATTCGTGGGCATTTGAAGATTCTGTTCAAATTCGAAGCCTTGATCACGACACAATTTATCGCTCTGTAAGTATTGCTCATTCAAAAAAACCGGAGTTTTTAGACGGAGTTTTTGAATATTATTTTGACAGTCTTACCCTAACTACTCCATTTACCGTGGTAAGAACTTATTCGAGAGAAAATTATAGAACCGAAGATGCTTGTTTTAATACCAGTATGCATTGCACGGGAAGAAATCGTGAAACCAACGACGAATGTCATTCCTACCAAAGTCCAAGTAAAAAATATTATGGCGATTCTTTATGGTACGATATGAAAAATGATCCACATGTAGGTTCTCTACATATTTCAGATTCTGCAGTTTGGGATAGTTACTATTATTTTTTTACCGACTCGCTATATACCGACCTATACATGTTGCCAATCTACAAAAAAGTACAAGAGCCTAAACATACTATACGTGTAGCGGTTGGCCCGGAACATTATTGTGGCAATGTAGAGGGCGGTGGAGTATATGATAGACTTACTTATGTAACTCTACAAGCAACTGCCAACGAAAATTATCGCTTTGCACAATGGAATGATGGAAACACCGAGAACCCTCGCACCATAAGGGTTATGAGCGATAGCACATTTACTGCTATATTCGATACGGTGTTTAAAGTAAATGTATCTACAGAGCCGGCATACTATGGTAATGTGTTGGGCGGCGGTAGCTATGCAAGGTATAGCGAAGCAACTCTGCGTGTTGGCACCAGAGCTAACTACTACTTTATCAGATGGAATGATGGCAACCGCGACAATCCTCGTATAATAACAGTTACGAGCGACACCACATTGGTGGCGATCCTTGACACCATACCACCTACATCCATTGATATGGCAGAGATAAGTGAAGGTATAACCCTGCACCCCAACCCTGCCACTACAACCCTAAACATAGAACTGCCAAATAACTTAAACTGCACCGCCGAGCTACGCAACATAAAAGGCGTACTTATAGAAACCCGCCGGCTGGAAGGCTACGCTCAATGGAACATCGAAGCTCTGCCACCGGGAGTATACATGCTCACCTTCCGCAACAAGGATGTTTCCATCACTCGCAAGTTTGTAAAGAAGTAAAGAATCATTTAAATACATAAGAATCATGAAACATATAATAAATAAAAACAGATTGAATATAAAACGGATATTGATATCGGTACTTATATTTGTTTTGGGTTTTAACCTTAATGCCCAATCTCACGATCGTCAATTACCTATACAACCGGAGAACTACTTGTATCTTCCTTCTTTTAAGAATGTCGGTATCGGATTGGATCGTATTGCAAACCGTAATCTATATGAAGAGAGGTTTCTCTTTGACGTACGTATAATATATCACTTATGTCAATTTGATACTACTTTTACACTCCCACTAGAAGCTGTTTCCCAAAAGTTTATGATAGATTCTACCATCACTATATATGGTGTTGCATTATGGAGAGAAATGTCAGGTGCCGAAGAGTCGATAAAAGTTTGGGAATACGAAGATTCCATTCAGATACGAAGCCTTGACCACGATACAATTTACCGCTCTGTAAGTATCGCACACTATAGAAGACCGGACTTTTTAGACGGAGTCTTTGAATATGATTTCGACAGCCTTACAATATCCACGCCCTTTACTATCGTAAGAACTTTTTCGAGAAATTATTACAGAGACATATATCAACAACGAGGTTCTATACCGGGCACTTGGACATGGAGTACCACTACCCCCCTAGATAGACAACAATTTATATACGACGGACCGGAATGTCATTCTTTTCAACGTCCAAGCTTTAAACATTACGGCGATCCGTCATGGTACGATATGAGAGAAGATCCTCATTATGCGAATGGAGTTAGAGAATATAACCTACCTATCTATCTAGATGTTAACTATGAAACCTTATGCGAAATGTGGACAGATTCGCTATACACAGATCTATTTATGCTACCTATCTACACCAAAACACCGGAGCCTATATATAATATATCGGTATCGGCAAATCAAGACAGCTATGGTACAGTATCGGAAGGTGGTACTTATGAAATGTTTACTTACATAACCCTCGAAGCAACTGCCAACGAAAACTATCGCTTTGTACGGTGGCAAGATGGAAACCGCGAGAATCCTCGTACCATAAGGGTTATGAGTGATAGCTCATTTGTGGCTATATTTGACACAATGTATTGCAGTTTAGATGTATTGGCTAACGACGATAGATATGGGACTGTGATAGGCGGAGGATACTATGACCCGGACTCGTACGTTACATTTGAAGCTATACCCAACGAGAATTACCGCTTTGTATGCTGGGAAAATGATATATGTTGCGATAATCCTCGTACAATAAAGATTACGGATGATACTACATTTGTGGCAATATTCGATACTTTGATAACAAACAACATTGATATGGCAGAGATAAACGAAGGTATAACCATACACCCCAACCCTGCTACTACTATACTAAACATAGAGCTACCCCAAAGCTGCACTGCCGAGCTACGCAACATCAAGGGCGTACTTATCGAAACCAAGCAACTGCAAGCCAACGCCACGCAGTGGAACATCGAAGCGCTGCCACCGGGTGTATATATGCTAACCCTTCGCAACAATGACTGGGTAATAACCCGAAAGTTTGTAAAGAAATAATACTTACTTGTCCACTCTCTATACTACTGCTCGCATAGGGAGTGGATTTATTGGGAATCAAAAGAGGTAATAGTTTGAAGAAAAAACAATAAAATTTGTGGTATCGTATAGTTATAGTGTGGAAAAAAAGACGTATATTTGCAAACGAAACGACGTAGTATAAAGCCACGGCATATAGCCACAACAGATTGTACTACATTATGTTTCGACAAAGTTTTATTGTCTCAACACGAACGAGAAAAAGATTACACATATGAAAAAACAGAAAAAGGAATATCGCAAAGGCACATCGGGCGAGGGCAACAAAGGTGTTGCTTGGGATTTTTTCTGTTATCTTTTTGTTTCACACAACAACTTATTTGCATTATGAATATACCTAATTTAGACGAGCTGATTATGTCGGCCCTTCGCGAGGATATAGGCGATGGCGACCATAGCACACTTGCATGCATTCCGGCAACCTATCAAGGCAAAGCTCAAATGAAAGCCAAAGCCGATGGAATTATATGCGGAATAGAAGTAGGCAAACGAGTATTCGAACTTGTGGATGCCAACACACGTGTAACCACCTTGATTAACGACGGCGACCGTGTGAAGAAAGGCGACTTGATAATGATAGTGGAAGGTGCTTCGGCATCAATACTTACAGCCGAACGTACAGCACTGAACTTCATGCAACGCCTTAGCGGTATAGCCACACAAACCAACTACATGGTAGCCATGCTCGAGGGGCTGCACACACGCCTTTTGGATACCCGCAAAACAACTCCCAACATGCGACTGCTGGAAAAATATGCCGTAAAGACCGGCGGAGGAACCAACCACCGCATAGGACTGTACGACATGATTATGCTTAAAGACAACCACATCGACTTTGCAGGCGGCATACCTCAAGCCATCGAACGTACCCACGAATATCTGAAAGCCAAAGGCAAGGACTTGAAGATTGAGATAGAGGTAAGAAACATGGACGAGTTGGAAGAGGTGATGAAAGTAGGCGGAGTACACCGAATTATGCTAGACAACTTCTCGCCCGACGAGCTGAAGAAAGCCGTAGTACGCATAGGGGGAAAATACGAAACCGAAGCGTCGGGAGGAATAACCGAAGCCACTTTACGCAACTATGCCGAAAGCGGTGTAGACTTTATATCGGTGGGAGCCCTTACCCATCACATCAAGAGTTTAGACATAAGCCTAGTAAGCTACAACTAATACACTATCGATGAAGATAAAAGCAATAGACATCGAACAGCTATACCACACCTACCTACGCAAAGGCCTCTATTGGCGGCCCACGCGTACGT
>JAGCLZ010000002.1 GCA_017646685.1 Bacteroidales bacterium
AAAAAGCGTAAATATCGTAAGACTTTACCCTACTTTATTACTCATTTGACTTATTATGCAAAATATATGGGTTAATTTGTCGGACAGCCGATAAGATACTCAAAATAGGGGGCTTGTCCACGGAAGAATAATTGTTGATTATTGAAATTCAGTATATTGAAAAAGCTATATTTTGTTTAGCGGACACTAATAGTAAACAATAGTTTTATAGTTGTCGGTTTATGGGCTTGCGATCCTTATATCCATGAACTTTATTTTTATCTTCGGCTGATTAAACGCTATTTTACTGATATGCCTATAGTATTTATGGGTGATACAAATAGCAATAAACAATTTGACCATAAACACAATAGAGAAGGTAATCACAGCGATACGATAAGATTACTAAATAGTTGGGGATATGAATCGATGTATCACTATTTTAGTGGAGAAGAACAAGGAAAGGAAACTGTTCCTACATTTAGAATGCACAACCACAAAGACAAGCCATATCACATTGATTTTTGCTTTGCGAAGCCAAAGTTTGTAAAGCATTTCGAGATAATAACCGAAAAAAAGTTTGAGACATATAGCGACCATAATCCTTTGTCGATCGAGCTTACTGATGATTTATAAACTAAATAAAGAAAACCCGTTGGATGAATTAAATTTTATATCCTATCATCAATCAGTTTAGAATATGGGATCGTTAACTTGGTGGTATACTGTCAGTTATTGGCCAATATAAAGTCTCAAAAATGCCCCGAGAGGAAAATGTAACTACTACGTGATGTAGATAAAATTTTCTCGAGAGAGATTTTTGTCAACCTCTCGGTATGTTTTTTTTATTTGTATATCAAAACAAGACTAAATATCCTGAATTTAATTCAACCAATAGGTAATACCAAATTCGTCCTGTATCTCATGCAATAAATACCATAATATGCAGTTATTTGAAAGTTATAAGCAATGGAAATAGCAATGGAAACATGGAATAGCGTTGATTGCATTAAAGGAGAATATTCGACAAATGAAATACTGTATGATGCTACAAATCTAACGGTTAAGTTAGATTCTTTTAAAGATAACAGTACTGTAACTTTGTTTTTTCCAAACGTGTTAGCGTATAGGGTTTCTTTAGAGCATTTTAGATGGTTGGAATACAAAGACACTGGTAATTGTCATGATTTATTGTATATAGTCGAAAATTCTAACTACATAAAATGGATTCAAGATTCAGGCATGAGACAACTTTATGGAGACACTTCTTCTATAAAGCACTACCTACTCTATACTAATGCAGAAATAATAGATGTATTGCTAAATGATAGCGAGAAAATACTTTTAAATGGTAAAACTATAAATCTTGGATGATAATAAATCACAATGATATGCAGTTATTTAAAAATTATAAGCAATGGAAATGGATAATAGTTTTTTATATAGAGGTCAAATGCAATTAATGCTACTTGTTGCTCCTATAGAAACCGTGCTTGCTAGTCTCGAAGCTATTGAATGGTATCAATATAGCGACTACAACACTTTCGAAAGAGTTACCATAATTCCTAATACTGATTTATACCACATTATGGATATTGAATACAAGACACATGGTATAGAGAATACTGAAATAAATATTATATGGGAACCATCCATTGCACCCGGACATACTGTTATTCGAACTTCATTGACCGATGGACGTTATACTCTTTCACATCGCTTGGCTAAGAATGGCATTGATTGCTATAGATTTAATGTCAATAATGATATATTACCTGCATACTTTTTTCATAGAATATCGCCCAACAAAGCTATCGAGCGTGTAGTTCAATATATAAACGAGGGAGATATGGAGGAGTTTTATCAAGAAGGGGAGTTGTTGCCCTTCGAAAATAGTGGATACTACAGACGTAGAAGAAAGAAAGACCGAATAAATCTCGATATTATAGTTGAATACATGTCGGCATTAGGGTGGGACATTCTGGACGATAACTTTTGGAGAAGCAACAAAGAAGCCTACAAAGACAGCCGAATATTTAAGGGAAATAAATAACAAATTGGAATTATGTATTCTGCAATAAATACCATGATATGCCGTTATACAAAATGCTAAACTTAGAAGTAGAAATAAGATGAAAGAAGTATTTGATTTGGTAAACCAAATGTCGCCATACCTATTGTTGGGATTTCTTTTGGCCGGTATTATGCACGCCTTCGTCCCACACAAGATGTATAAAAACTATCTCAGAAGAGTAATTTTCGTTCGGTGTTCAATGCCACATTGTTGGGTATTCCGTTGCCATTGTGTTCGTGCGGAGTTATACCCACAGCCATGTCGCTACGCAAAGAAGGTGCATCTAAAGGTGCAACGGTGGCTTTCCTTATAGCCACTCCACAAACAGGTGTCGACTCCATAATAGCCACATTTTCTTTGCTTGGACTACCCTTTGCATTAATAAGACCGTTTGCAGCTCTCGTTACAGCTCTTTTTGGAGGCACTATGGTGAATTTGTTTTTAGAAAAAGATTTTGCCGATACTGCTATTCAACAAAATAATGAAGTTAAAACCAAAGAAATACTTTCATTAGGAAGAAAGATTGTTTCGGTATTGCGTTATGCTTTTGTAGATATGATGCAGGATATAGGCAAATGGCTTATCTTGGGTTTGGTAGTAGCCGGACTTATCACCGTGTTTGTTCCCGAATCGTTCTTTGCACTCTTTGCCGATAATTCATTGCTAAGTATGCTGGTAGTGTTACTTTTTGCAATACCCATGTATTTGTGTGCCACAGGGTCTATACCTATAGCTGTTGCTCTTATGCTCAAAGGGCTAAGTCCGGGAACGGCATTGGTGTTGCTTATGGCCGGTCCGGCAATAAATTTTGCTTCAATATTGGTGGTTGGCAAGGTGCTGGGACGCAAAACATTATTTATATATCTTGTCTCGATAATAATGGGCAGTATGCTTCTGGGGTTGGGTATTGATTATCTATTGCCACGTGAGTGGTTTACATCAACCATTGCTCAAATACATTCGTGCAACCACCATTCGGCAGATATTTTCAATATAATATGTACGGCGGCGATGTTTCTGCTACTTATCAATGCCTTCATACTCAAATATCGAAAAAAAGATAAGCACTGTAGTGATTCATGCACCACAGAGCAATCCAATCAAGAAATGGTTGTGTATATAGACGGTATGCATTGTAACAACTGCAAGAATACTGTTGAGAAGAATATTCTTCAACTCGAAGGGGTGGAATCGATAGATATAGATTTGCAATCGGGCAAAGCTGTGATACACGGAATAGTTTCGTTTGAAACAGTGACGAAAACCATCAATGCTTTGGGATTTGAAGTGCGGGAACCGTAATAATCGAGGAATCCCAACCTTATAGCTGAATACATGTCGGCATTAGGTTAGGACATCCTATACGATAACTTTTGTAGAAACGACAAAGAAGCCTACAAAGACAGCCGAATATTTAAGGGAAATAAATAACAAATTGGAATTATGGCAATAGTAACTAAAGACGGTTTCTGTTTTTTTGACGAAAATACTCACCATACCGGACAACTTAATATCACTGCCACGAAAAAAATGCTGTACATAAGTATGCGGCTGTTTGGGGCTATGCGGTTCGGCACTCGCAAGTGTGCGGTTTAGGGGTCAAAACCATGGGAGTTACGGGTCAAAACTATGGCACTTTTGGGTCGTAACCCTAAGGGTTAGGGATGAAAAGTATGGCACTTTTAGCGGCTATGTTGCGGAGTCGAGTCGTCGACGTCGCTCACTCGAGTCGTTGGCGTTTCCCACTCGTGTGGGTGCTATTCCTCGACTCGAGTCCGCCACCTCATCCACTCGAGTCGGCGACGCGGCGGAGTCGAGAAACTACAAAAAAAGAGCCCGAAAGCATTGCTTTCAGGCTCTTTGGTTATATCAAAGTCTTATAGCGTTTTTTTCTTACAACAAGTGGCAAGTTACAGTAAGACCGGCCATAACGATACTTACCATCGACATAAGTTTGATAAGGATGTTCAACGAAGGACCGGCTGTATCTTTGAATGGGTCGCCCACTGTATCGCCAACCACTGTAGCTTTGTGGCAGTCGCTACCTTTACCACCGAAGTTACCTTCTTCAACATATTTCTTAGCGTTGTCCCATGCACCACCTGCATTGGCCATAAATACTGCCAATACAAATCCGGCACTCAAACCTCCGATAAGCAATCCCAATACACCGGCAACACCAAGTACCAAACCTGTAACGATAGGAACGATGATGGCCAACAACGATGGCAACAACATTTCGTGTTGAGCACCTTTGGTTGAGATAGATACGCAACGTGCATAGTCGGGTTCGGCTTTGCCTTCAAGAATACCTTTGATGGTGCTGAATTGACGACGTACTTCTTCTACCATCTTTTGAGCTGCACGACCTACAGCATTCATAGTAAGACCGCAGAACAAGAATGCCATCATAGCACCAATAAATATACCTACTAGTACTATAGGATTCATAAGGTTTACATTGTAAGCTTCCATAAAGTCTATCAAAGTAGCTTCGGCAGCAGCAACACCGTTTGGCAATGCTTCGCCTACGCGGATAAGGGCTATTTTTATTTCTTCTACATAAGAAGCCAAAAGAGCTAAAGCAGTAAGAGCAGCCGATCCTATAGCAAAACCTTTACCGGTAGCGGCAGTAGTGTTGCCAAGAGCATCGAGAGCATCGGTACGTCTGCGAACTTCAGGTTCCAAACCGCTCATTTCGGCATTACCACCGGCGTTGTCGGCGATAGGACCGTAAGCATCTGTAGCCAAAGTGATACCTAATGTAGAAAGCATACCTACAGCAGCTATACCTATACCGTATAGACCCATAGAAAGGTTTTCGCCGGTCATTTCGATAGCAAAACCGTTAGCACATAAGTAAGAAAGAACGATAGCCACACCTACAGTTACTACAGGTATAGCAGTAGAAAGCATACCTAAGCCCATACCGGAGATGATAACGGTAGCAGGACCGGTTTGAGCACTTTCCGATACTTTTTGAGTAGGTTTATAAGTTTGTGAAGTATAATATTCTGTAGATTTTCCAATGATTACACCTGAAAGCAAACCAACAACTACCGACAAAGATACTTGCCACCATTGGTTGGTTTCAGTACCAAACAACCAAGCGAATATACCAAAAGTAGCTACAGCTATAAGTATAGAAGCGATGTTGGTACCACGGCTAAGAGCTGCTAGCAATTGTTTCATACCTGCATCTTCTTTGGTTTTCACCATAAAGATACCTATCAAAGAAAGTACAACACCTACAGCAGCTATCAAAGCAGGAGCCAAAACAGCTTTAAGTTGCATATCGCCTTCCACAGCCGAAGTAGCGAATGCCGAAGCACCCAAAGCCATAGTAGCAAGGATAGAGCCGGCGTAAGATTCATACAAGTCGGCACCCATACCGGCCACGTCGCCTACGTTGTCGCCTACGTTGTCGGCAATAGTAGCGGGGTTACGAGGGTCGTCTTCAGGAATATTGTATTCTGTTTTTCCCACAAGGTCGGCTCCAACGTCGGCAGCTTTGGTGTATATACCACCACCCACGCGGGCAAACAATGCTTGAGTAGAAGCACCCATACCAAAGGTAAGCATTGTAGTAGTGATGATAACAAGCTTGTGAGAACCTGAATCTTCAATAAAATAATCAAGTACCAAGTACCATACTGAAATATCTAATAACGCTAGTCCTACAACTACCAAACCCATAACGGCACCCGAGCGGAACGCTACTTGCAAACCACTGTTCAAAGATTTACGGGCAGCATTGGCAGTACGTGCTGAAGCGTATGTAGCGGTTTTCATACCAAAGAAACCTGCCAAACCGGAGAACAACCCTCCTGTAAGGAAAGCAAACCATACCCATCCGTTTTGCAAATCAAAGAATGCCATAATAGCAAAAAGAGCAGCCAAAATAACGAACACAATGGTTACGACTTTGTACTGCTGCTTAAGGTAAGCCATAGCCCCTTTACGAACGTGGGCGGCAATCTTCTTCATCAAATCGGTTCCTTCATCTTTCGATAGCATCTGTTTGTAGAACACAAACGCCATCGCTAATGCTAGCACTGAAGCGGCTAGAACGAAATAAATCAAACTGTTCATAAACCTAGTTTTTTGTAAGTAATATTATTAATTATTTATATATTAAGCGTATAAAAACGTATTAAGTATTAAACAATGTACTGAGTATATTTATATTATCATAATGATATATATAATCAACCGATTTGCAAATTTACGTATTTTTTTTCATTTTATATAGAAAAAACGCATAAAAGTTTAATCTTTTGTGCGTTTTTCCTTTTCGTTTACCTCCATTTTGTGCTTACATCATTGTGGCGTCCACCTTTGTAAAACCTACTGTCCCAATATTTTTCTGTAAGTTTGCTTACTATAACTCCTTTCGACGACGAGGCATGTGCAAACATGTTTTCTTTTAAATAAATTCCAACATGGTTTATCCGTCCTTTGCTGTTTGTGAAAAACACCAAATCGCCTTCAACCAAATCTTTTCTATCTATAAGTTTAATATTTTGTACCATATCCATAGCTCTGCGATTTAGGGTTATGTTATATACTTCTTGGTATATATTTATCGTAAAGCACGAGCAGTCAACACCTTCTTTTGTACATCCTCCGCCTTTGTATGGCGTTCCGTACCATTTTTCGATGGCTGCGTATAATTTTTCATTGTCTTTATCACATAGGGTGATGTCTATTTTGCTTTTGGTTGTTGTTTTTTCTGTGGGTTGGGATTCTACGGGTTGTTTTTTTATGGGTTGGTGTGTTTCTCCTGATATTTCTTCAAATATGAAATCTTCTTCGGTTACAGTTTCAAGATCATTACTTGTCAATTCTTTGAAAAAACTGCATGAATATATGCTTGCTGTTATTAGCGCAAAGGCCAACAGTTTTATATAGCTATCTTTTTTCATGGTGGCTTATTTTTCGCGGTTTATTATAAATATATCTTCGTCTTTTCGTTTCATATAATAATTTTCTCGGCCATATTTTTCATATTCCGAAATGTTGTTATAAAATTTTTGTATGCGAATACTATCCTCTTTGATACTTTCTTTAAGGAAAAGCTTTTCGGATTCGAGTTTCTGTTTTTGTTCTCGTAGTGAAAAAGACATGCTTATGCTATTGTCATCAATAAAAAAGAATAGGACAATAAACACAATTGTGCAAATGATATATTTGTTTTTGAGTATGCTAGGTATATTTTTTTTCATCTGAAAAACGTTATTTATCGCTTGCAAAGTTACGCTATAAAACTTAAATCCCAATATTCTTGTTGGGAAATTTATCCTCATTTCGATGTGAAAAACTTTCGCTACTTGGCCGGTAGCTCCGTGTTTGGGTATAAAAAAAGGTCTTTGGCATTGGCCAAAGACCTTTTTTATTTATTAAGAGAGTATTAGAAATATATTACTCTGTTATCTTCTATATTAGCATTTTCTTTTAGCACTTCTATTATATATCTAACTTTTTGTTGAGCTTCCATATCCATACGTTGTTTTGTGATGTTGGCATCAACAGGTGTTGATGTTACGTTGTCAACTTGTATTAGATAAATTCCGTAGCTTCCTTTTATCGGCGATAGAAGTTTTGCACCTTTGGCAGTAGCAGCCGAACCAAGAGCTTTCATTTCGGGACCGAATTTTCCAAATGAATAACCGTTGAAGTTGATTGCCGAAACAGAATCAACAGTTGCTTGTAGTTTCGAAGCCAAAAGGTTGATGTCTTTTGTTGATTTCATAGCTTCTTCGGCTTTTGCCATAAGCACTTCGGCTTTCTTTTCTAAACGTACTTGGTTTTCGATATATTTGCGTACTTGATCCAATGTAGCATATCCTTTTTTTCTAATATCTTTAACAGCTGCAACAATATACATATCGTCGGCTTCGAATATTTGTGTAGCTACATCTCCTACTTTAGTGTCTTCGTTGAAGGCCCATTGTACAATAGAGCGAGCATTGCTTACGCCTGGCAAACTGTTGGCATTTGAAGGTGTGAAATCGGCGCTGCGAACCATCAAGTTTTGTTCTTGAGCCGACATAAGCATATTTTCGTGCGATACAACTTCGCCGGCAAATTTGCTGGCTTGTGCATATATTTCATTGGCTGTAGCATCACTTGGAACGATGTCACGAACTATGGTTGCTACTCTGTATTTCTTTGTAGCAGGAGTTTTTCCTGTAACTTTTACTATGTGGTAGCCTCCATTATCAGGTCTTTCAAAAACAAATATGTTATTTGTAGGGGTAGATACTATTTTTTCGTTCAATAGTCCATATTGGCCATCAAGAGCCCAACCCATATCTCCTTGATTTTCTGTTTTGGTAGGATCGTCAGAGAATGCCATTACTGCTTGGTTGAAATCCAATCTGCCGGCTTTCAATTCACGTTCCAAACTATCAGTCAATGCTTTTGCTTGTTCAGGTGTACGATTGATTTGGCTGCCCAATTTGTTGTTTAGTACAACGATAACCGATGCACGCAAACTATCCGGACGGTTTTCTATTTTCTCTACTTTTGCCATCATCCATTGGTTGCCTACTACGTGTGGTCCTACAAACTGACCGGCTTGTGCTGTAGCTATCAATGTGTCAAATGGTTTTGGGAATGATGATACTTTAACGAATGTAGAATCATAACGTCTGTCTGCTTCCGATTCCGAATTTACGAATATTGCTATTTCGCTAGCATCGATATTTTGGAATTCGTTCCATGTGTCAAGTACTTCTTTTTTGATATTTTCCAAATCGGTATTGCTTGGCATTATAGGGAATATTATGAAATCCAAGTCACGAGCATCATCTTGTTTGTATTCTTTTTTATGTTCTTCGTAGAATTTCTTATAATCTTCTTCTGTAATAGTTATCTGATCGTCTGTTACAGTTTGGAAAGGTAACGATACCACGCGAGCATCGGCAGTGTGGTTTTCTATCTCGGCCATCTTTTCTGCCATTTTGCTTGGGGTATAGAAACCTTTTGCAATAAGCATATTATATTTTTCTTGTTGACGAGACGATTTCACGTATTTTTCCAAGTTAACCAATTCTGCTTGTTGTTCAGGAGTTAATTGATCAAAATTGTTTATTAATTGTGAAACATATTGAACATTATAGATGCCTGTACTTGGATCGGTAAACATTTGTTTTAGATATGGATGTAAAAAGTCGCCCAAATACATATCGCTAAGTTCGCGTTGCGAAACTTGCAAACCTAATTGGTTGTATTCTTTTTCTGTAAGGTCGGTTTCAACCAATTCACGCCAAACATCTTCACGTATTTGATACGATTGTTCGTTTGTAATTTGTGTGGATTGTTGTTGTTGTTTTATCAGATTTTCTCTTTCGGTAATAAGATTATAGAATCGGTTGTAACTAACTTCTTTTCCATCAATAATACCAAGAGCCGGTTGTTTGGCATTTCCTTTAAAAAGGTCACCAATGATAAATGCTCCAATAGCAATACCTACAATAGCTACTGCTAAACCTGAGTGTTTTCTAATTTCTCCAATTATTGCCATTTTCTTTCTAATATTTTAGATATAATAATAAGGTGCAAAATTACAAAGAAATTTCGGTACACAAAAACTTTTTCTATATTTTTATTACTTGTATAATGTATTATCGTGTAAATCAAAATAATAATATATCTATTTTGTCTTCATTTTTATATTGGTTTTCTGCCCAAAACATCGTTTTTCTTCTTTCTATGTCCCAATATTTTGTTCTTATTTTTCATTTATGTAATGTTTTTTGTTGTTAGAACTATAATTCTTCGATTTAATATCGGTGAATTATCGAACGCTTATTTTTCCATGATTTAAATTATAACAAATATAGACACATAAACAATATTTTGAATCGGTTTTATCCATTTTGATTTACAATGGTTAAGATGCTTTTGATTTGCGGTATATTGTCAATGTTTTGAAACCCGGATTGTGTAGCGTTTATGGTATACTGTGGCGAAAGGCATGATTATACTGTTTGTTTCCATTGGAGCAAACTTCATGCAATTTCTGTAGATTTCATGTTTGAACAAACTTTCCGGATTTTTTCAAGAACTTTTGTGTTGTTGGTTTCGTTGATTTTGCTATTGCTCGAGATAGCTAATTCAAGGTATTGTTTCTTGCACGATTATTTGCAACATTGTGTTTTTTCTTGAAATCTTTCTATTTAGTTTTGAACTTGTACTCGTTACACTCAATCAAACGAAAGTAGAAATTCCTTTAAGAAAATTCCCTCGTGATGTAGATGGATTTTTCTCGCGATCTAAATTGAACTACCTCGTGATGTAGATTAATTTTCTTCGTGATACATTTTTTATACTACCGAGAGACCGATTTTTTTGCAGTTGCATTGAGGTTGATTTTATTATATTGGCTGTTACAATTTCATCAATTTTGTTGTACGGATTGATGCTTTTATTATCTTTTTCATAGTTGTATGCTCTTGACAGATAGAGTTATAAAAAATATTCTTCTTTATTAGATTATAAAATTGTAACTTTGCAAAAAAATAAAAGGAAGATGAAGTCAGTAGAAATAATGTCACCGGTAGGTTCTTACGAAGCATTGCAGGCTGCAATGCAGGGTGGTGCCGATTCGGTTTATTTTGGTGTAGGTAAGTTGAATATGCGTTCCAAGTCGGCAAATAATTTTGATTTGTCGGACCTTGTGAATATAGCCTCGTTTTGCAACGAACATGGCATAAAGTCTTATCTTACAGTAAATACTGTTATTTATAATAACGAGATAGAGGAGATGCATACTTTGGTGCGGACAGCCAAAGAATCGGGAGTTTCGGCAATTATTGCTTCGGATATGGCTGTTATTAACTATGCCAATTCGATAGGTATGGAGGTGCATATATCCACACAGTGTAATATTTCTAATTATGAAGCTGTTAAGTATTATTCTCGTTTTGCCGATGTAATGGTTACGGCTCGTGAACTTAGCCTTGCACAAGTGGCAGAGATAACCGATTATATTGCCCAAAACGATATTCGAGGACCTAAAGGTGAATTGGTTGAGATAGAGGTGTTTGCCCACGGTGCTTTGTGTATGGCTGTATCTGGTAAATGCTATTTAAGTTTGGATAATTACAACCATTCGGCCAATCGTGGCGAGTGCCTTCAACTTTGTCGCCGTCAGTATAAGGTTTCCGATTTGGAATCGGACATAGAGTTGGTTGTAGACAATAAGTATATTATGTCGCCCAAAGATTTATGTACTCTGCCATTCGTCGATAAATTGTTGAAGGCCGGTGTACGAGTGCTTAAGATAGAAGGTCGTGGGCGTTCGGCCGAGTATGTAAAAACTGTAACACGTTGCTATAAAGAGGCTGTGCAGGCTGTGCAAGATGGAACATATTCCCAAGCAAAGATTGCCGGATGGATGGAAGAGTTAAAGACCGTATATAATCGAGGGTTTTGGGACGGATATTATTTGGGACGTACCATGGGCGAATGGACAGAGCGTTATGGCTCGCAAGCCACTCAAACCAAGGTGTATGTGGGTAAGATAACCAATTATTTTGCCAATATCAATGTGGCGGAGATAAAGATGGAGTCGGGCGATATGGAATTGGGCGACCAGATAATGATTCTAGGTCCTACCACCGGTGTTTACGAAGATACACTTTCGGAAATACGTGTGGACTTAAAGCCTGTACAGCGTACCGAGAAAGGGGAAATGTGTTCGATACCCACTTCGGAACTTGTGCGTCGTGGCGATAAAGTGTATAAGGTAGTTACGGTAATTGACGAGTTTTAAACACATATATATAGCTATAATGAGTGATAAACCTGAAAAACATCGCAATCCTATTTTGTGGATACCATCGGTATACTTTGCCATGGGTATTCCCTTTGTGTCATTGGCCTTGGCATCCGTTATTATGCTATCCGATTTGGGAGTGGACGAAGCCAAGATTACCTTTTGGACATCGTTGCTTCTTCTTCCCTATAGTCTTAAACCTATATGGAGCCCGATGTTGGAACTCTATCGAACAAAGAAAGAGTTTGTGGTTGTTACACAATTGCTTTCGGGTATATGTTTCTCGCTTATAGCTTTTTGTTTGCCACTGCCATATTACTTTTCGTTTGCTATTGCCCTTATGGCAATAATAGGTTTCAGTGGTGCTACCCACGATATTGCTACTGATGGTATATATCTTACAACGCTTTCTAAAAAGGTTCAGGCTAAGTATATAGGTTGGCAAGGTGCTTTCTTCAATTTGGCCAAGGTGATGGCTAATGGAGGTTTGGTATGGTTGTCCGGCAAATTGATTAGGTATTTTCAAGCCACCAATCCCGAAAAAGCTACTATTTATGCTTGGATGATTATAATGGCAATATTGGGAGTTATGCTGATATTTCTTTCGGTGTATCATTTCTTTACCTTGCCAAAGGGGGCTAGTACTTCCGATGTTCCTAAGTCGTTTGCTCAAAGCATGAAGTCGTTCATCGAAGTGTTTAAGGAATTTTTTACCAAGAAGCATATCATTATATATATATGTTTTATCGTGTGCTACCGTCTTACCGAAGGTTTTGCCCTCAAGATGGTGCCTCTTTTTCTTAAGATACCCAGAGATATGGGTGGATTGGGGCTTGGTAATGAGTATATAGGTCTTGTTTATGGCACTTTTGGAACGTTGGCTTTCATTCTAGGTTCCATATTAGGAGGATATTATATAGCACATTTCGGACTCAAAAAGGTATTGTTTTCTTTGGTGTGTATATTCAATATTCCCTTTGTAATATATTTATTGTTTGCCTACTTCCAACCCGAAAATTTGCTGCTTGTTGGCACAGGTTTGGTGGGCGAATATTTTTGCTATGGTTTTGGTTTTGTAGGTCTTACTCTGTTTATGATGCAGCAGATAGCTACCGGTACTCATGCTATGGCTCATTATGCCTTTGCTTCGGGAATAATGAATTTGGGTTTTATGCTGCCAGGCATGGTTAGTGGGTGGCTGTATCAGCAAGTAGGCTTTCAATGGTTCTTTACAATAGCATTGCTGTTGTCTGTACCCGTATTTGTGTTGGCAAAGAAAGTGCCATTTGGAGTAAGCGACAAGGCCGATTAATAGCAATGGCATCGGAAAAAGAATGTTATTACAATCTTTTTGAAACAACATTATTCTTCAAGTCGCAATAAATTTGTATCTTTGCATTATCGTTCGTGCCAACAAATCTGGTTTTTGATCGACTTTATTGCTTAATAATGTATGTATTAGCAAAAGGATTATAGAAAATAAATTAGAATAATAAATAAAAGAATAAAGCAATGGATAAATTGATTATCACCGCTGCAATATGCGGAGCCGAAGTTACAAAGGAACAAAATCCTGCCGTTCCTTATACAGTAGAAGAAATAGTAAGAGAAGCCAAATCGGCTGTGGATGCCGGTGCTGCTATCGTGCATTTGCACGTTCGCGAAGACGATGGTACTCCTACTCAAAGCAAAGAACGTTTCAAACAATGTATCGACGCTATCTATAAAGAATGTCCGGATGTTATCCTTATCCCATCAACAGGTGGTGCGGTGGGAATGACTGCCGAAGAACGTTTGCAACCTACCGAACTATTCCCCGAAATGGCAACATTGGATTGCGGTACTTGCAACTTTGGCGACGATGTGTTTGAAAACACAATGCCTATGATGCGTGCTTTCGGAAAACGTATGCTTGAAAACAATATCAAGCCCGAATACGAATGTTTCGAAATGGGACATCTAGATACAATTCTTACCATGGCAAGAAAAGGTCTTGTACCTGCCGATCCTATGCAATTCAACTTTGTATTGGGCGTAGCTGGATGTACTCCTGCTACCGTTGATAACCTTTGTTGGATGGTAAAATCAATACCTGCCGGTTCTACTTGGACTGCAACCGGTATTGGCCGTCATGCCTTTACATTGGCAGCTCCTACTATTGTTATGGGCGGTAACGTACGCGTTGGTTTTGAAGATAACTTGTATTTGTCAAAAGGCGTGCTTGCACGTTCTAATGGCGAGTTGGTTGAAAAGGTTGTTCGCCTTTCTCGAGAATTGGGTCGCGACATTGCCAGTTCGGCCGAAGCTCGTCAGATTTTAGGTTTGAAGGCTAGATAATTTGTTGTAGCTTATACAATATTAAAAAGGCGACCTCGAAAACTTTCGGGGTCGCCTTCTTTTATTTTCAATGTTATTTTGTTGCTTGAAGTCTTGCACTTCCGCATTGCGAGAACTTACGGTTGATAGGATAGTTGAAACGGAATGTTTTAATATATTCTTTCATCACTTCTTGGAATTGGGCTTCCCATTCGGGTGATGGCATGTCTTGCCCCAAGAAGTTGTAGAAGAAATATTCAACACTTCCGTCGGCAGAGTAGTGGCCGCGGAGCCATAGCCGATAGTCTTTTTCCCATTTCATATCGGCTTCCTTCAAGGCTTTGCCCATATCTATTATGAATCGCGTCCACTCATCAAGGTAGGCTTGGGGAATAGTGTCGCTAAACGACTCCAGCCCGCTGGGATACAATTTTTCCACATCTGACGTATTTATGTTATAATTCTTGCGGAGTTCGGCAGGGGTTATTACCTTGGTAGGTAACTTTTCGAGTTTTTGGGCAAGGAACATTTCGCTCTTGCACGATGTTGCCAACATTATAAGCACTATTGCGGCAACGCCAAATAAGGTTCTTTTCATGATATATATTCGTTTAAATGTTAATATAAAGTCGTTAAGTTTTTATCTGAAACGTATTACATCTATAAGTCGTACACCGTCAAGCCATACTGCAATGCAGCCTACTACGCCGCGGGCTTCACTCCAATTGGCGATGGGTTGCAGGGTGGTGTCGTTTACTATTTCGAAATATTCCGGTTCAAATACTTTTAGACTCACCAAGGTGTCTATTACATATTTCTTTACCTCGTCGACATTTGCAGTGTGGCTTCTTTCTACGCTGTTTTTCAGTGTGGCGTATATCTGAGGTGCTATCTTGCGAGCTTCGGCCGATAGTCTCATATTGCGAGAACTTAGTGCCAAACCATCGTCGGCTCGTACTATGGGGCAAGGTACTATCTCTACAGGTAGACTTAGTTGCTTAACAAGGCTTTGGATGATAGCCAGCTGTTGGAAATCTTTTTCGCCAAAGAATGCCTTTTTAGGTTCTACTATATTGAATAAGCGGTGTACCACAGTGGCCACTCCTGCAAAGTGTCCTGGGCGTTGAGGTCCTTCCATTACGGCTTCTAGCTCGCCAAAATTGTAGGTCTCGGTAGCGGGCTCGGGATACATTTCTTCGGCAGATGGTGCAAACACCATATCGCAACCTACTGTTTCTAGCTTCTCGCAGTCGGCTTCGAGGGTGCGAGGGTAGGTGCGTAAATCTTCGGGGTTGTTGAACTGGATGGGGTTTACAAATATGCTCACCACTGCTATGTCGCAATGCTCTTTGGCTGTGCGTATGAGTGAGAGATGCCCCTCGTGCAAAGCTCCCATTGTAGGAACAAAACCTATAGTTTTGCCGTTGACTTTGTGTTGGTTTATTGTTGCTTTTAAGTCAGCTATTCTAGTAAATACTTCCATATTGTTTATATGTCTTGTAGTGTCTTAATGTTTGAAAAATAATTGTTTGCAATAGATTTTGCCGTAGCTTTTTCTTTGCTTCTCGGGGGACAAAATTACGCAAATATTTCAAGTTGGCAAAATAAATATGCGAATTAGTAAAGGTTTAGAAACAGAGGATACCCTGTGATGTACGACGTAATCTCTATTATTCTTCTGTACCAGGATTCGCCTTTGAGTCGCTCACCATTAAATTCTATATCGTAACACACTTTAATTGAGTTTATGCGTCTATCAAATATAGTATTAACTGCTAAAAAACCACTGCGGTGTATTGTATCGACATATATAAATTCTACTGATTTATCTTGAAATGATACATTTACAGGGTCGTTGATAAGGTAATTCATATTTCCGTGTGCATACCTGTATGGAATTGTGTCTCGTTTGTCGTTCGATTTATCGTGGACTACAAATCCTAGGTTTGCTTTACTACTCATAACCGGTCTGTAAAAAAGTTTGTAAGGAATTGTATCGCCTTTTGGATTTACAAATGTAAGTGAATGAATTGTAAACGAAGGTATAATTATTTCATTCGTTTCTATGCTATTTATTATATGACTGATATAAAAATACCATTGAAAGTGATTATTAAATCTTTTTGCTCCCATGCTTATGCCGGAGGGTGTATCTTCAAAGGTTTTATTCTGTACATTATTGTAAGTAAGGCTACATGATGTAAACAATAAATGCACTACCGCTATAGCTAGTAAACTCTTTTTCATAGTATTTATTATTACTTTTGTTTGCAAAATTACGCAAATATTTCAATTCGGCAAAATATTGTCCCGGATATTGGAAGGTAAATATAAGTAGGAAGTTCTAGTTGTGAGAGTTTTATATGCTTAAATCCGCTTTGTATTTAATGATTATAACTTATGTTTATCTCCTGCATACTAATATTATATATCCCCAATAGATGTGCGATTATCTATCATCTATTGGGGATAAGGGTATTATCGTTTTGTTGCGTTTTTTTTGACCGTAGTTAACAAACGTCTAATAAAGTAAGTCACCGGGTGCAAATGGATTACCCTCTATTTCCAAAGCCACTTCGCCTTCTATTTTGGGATATACTCCGTAGAATACCAATTCTGTTACGGCACAGTGACCTGCTTCGCCTCTGTCCAACACTACTCTGAACACATAGCTATTGTTCTCGAAAAACAGATTCTTGGACGATACGTAGTATGTGCCATCGGCTACAATGTCATATCCCCAAATGATGCTGTATTTATCAAAATCAATTTCGGGAATATTGGTATTTCCTGCCAATTGTAACAGCTCTTCTTCGCTATTTATAATATATGTTACTCTGGGGTTATAACCATTCTCTTGCAGTAGGTTATAGTTTTTGCCGTAAAATATGGCGTTGCATGCTTGTTGAGTTTCATCGTTCAGCTGAATGCTTGGTATAACACTCTCTTCTTTTTCAGTGATTTCTCTTTCGGGAACATTACCGTTCTCTTCTCCTTTGTCGCAGCTCATGATACTGATACTTCCCATGGCTACCAATGCCAATACGGCTAGGTGTAATTTTTTTACTTTTTTCATGACTTTATATGTTATTTGTTATCAATGTCTCATAACAATTCTTTGTCAGCTTCAATTCCTTTTCATGTTTGCCTGTACAAATAATTCTAGAACATGTAGTCGATAAATTCAAACTTTGACGGTGCAAAAATATGTATTTATTTTGGATTGTGCAAGTATTTTGATGAAAAAATAATAAACAGTGGTCTTTTTTTAAAAAAAACTACTGATTTTTAATGTTTTATCTGTAAAATAATTATTGAGAATATCTCTGTGAAATTATATTATATTCCAAAAATATAGAGGAATGTATAGCCATTTTTTTTCACCAAATTGGTTTTTTTATTACACAATATGCATGATAAAAAGGAAAGAATCCCTCGATAAAACTTTTTTACCTCCGCAGAAAAACTTTTTAGATACCGAATCAAAAGTATATCCCAAACTTTGGGACAAATATCCCAAGGCTTGGGATAAATATTTCAAAGCTTGGGACGAATATCCCAAGCTTTGGGATATAGAAAAACAGTGGGGAAAAAGAACTTTATATGTGGTGTTTGGAAACTTTATTTGTAGGATAATTGATATTTTGTATTACATACTATTAGAAAAGATAGTTGCAGATAGTTATTACATGCTTTTTGGGGAGTTATAAGTTTTGTTGTCGGAGGTCAAAAAACATAGATTTATATATACTAAAACAGGCAAAAATGAGTTATCGTATCAAACATGTTTTAATAGTAAAATAAATACATATATTATATAATGACATCTAATGAATTACGCCAAGAGTTTTTGCGATTTTTCGAATCCAAAGCTCATCATATTGTACCTTCGGCGCCTATGGTGGTAAAAAACGACCCCACCCTTATGTTTACAAATGCCGGAATGAACCAGTTTAAAGATATATTTTTGGGCAATGCACCTGCAAAGTATCCACGTGTAGCCGATTCGCAAAAGTGTCTTCGCGTTAGCGGTAAGCACAACGACCTTGAAGAGGTAGGCCACGACACCTATCACCACACTATGTTCGAAATGCTAGGCAACTGGTCTTTTGGCGATTACTTTAAGAAAGAAGCTATCGCATGGGGATGGGAATTCCTTACCGAAGTGCTAAAGATAGATAAGAGCTGTTTGTATGTTACCGTTTTTGGCGGCGACGACAAGGAGAACCTTGGCAAGGATATGGAGGCTTTCGATTTTTGGAAAGAACACATTGCCGAAGACCGCATACTGCTTGGCAGCAAGAAGGATAACTTTTGGGAAATGGGCGACCAGGGTCCCTGTGGTCCTTGCTCCGAAATTCATGTGGACATTCGTTCGGACGAAGAGAAAGCTAAAGTCCCCGGAAAGGATTTGGTGAACAAAGACCACCCTCAAGTGATTGAAATATGGAACCTTGTGTTTATGCAATACAACCGCTTGGCCAACGGTACTTTGGAGCCGCTACCTGCTAAGCACGTAGACACCGGCATGGGTTTTGAACGTCTGTGCATGGTTATGCAAGGCAAACAATCCAACTACGACACCGATGTGTTCCAACCTATAATACAAGAAATTGCTCGCAAGGCCAACCTTACTTATGGTCGCGATGAAAAGGCTGATGTGGCTATGCGTGTATGTGCCGACCACTTGCGTGCCGTCTCCTTCTCCATTGCCGATGGGCAGTTGCCATCCAATGCCAAGGCTGGCTATGTAATACGCCGTATTCTTCGTCGTGCTGTACGCTACGGCTACACTTTCCTCGGATTTAAAGAACCGTTCATCTTCGACCTTGTGCCTACACTTGTAAACCAAATGGGTAAGCAGTTCGAAGAACTTGTAAAACAACAAGACCTCATAAAACGCATTATACTTGAAGAAGAACAATCGTTCCTTCGCACTCTTTCCAATGGTATATTGAAGTTTGAAAAATACATTGCTGAAACTAAAGGCAATGTTATAGACGGTGCTTTTGCTTTCGAACTTTTCGACACCTACGGTTTCCCTATCGACCTTACTGAGCTTATGGCTAAAGAAAATGGATGGTCTGTGGATATGGACGGCTTCCAAAAGGGACTAGAAGAGCAAAAACAACGTTCGCGTGCTGCTGCCGCTGTGGATACCGACGACTGGGTGGTGGTGCACAATGGACAAGAAGAACAATTCGTGGGCTACGACACTCTTACTGCCGACGTAGAAATATTGAAATACCGCAAAGTAAAAACCAAAGACAAAGAGTTTTATCAGCTAGTATTTGACCGCACTCCTTTCTACGGCGAAGGCGGTGGACAGGCTGGCGATAAGGGTTTCTTGCTTTGTGGCGACGAAAAAGTGAGAGTTTTCGACGCTAAGAAAGAGAACAACTTGATAGTACACTTAGTAGAAACTTTACCTGCCGATCCTTCTGCAACATTCGTGGCAATGGTGGACGAAAGTAAACGTCGTCGCACTGAAAACAATCATACTGCTACACACTTATTGCACAAAGCATTGCGTACAGTGCTTGGCACCCATGTAGAGCAAAAAGGTTCCAGCGTGGATGATATGCGTCTTCGTTTCGACTTTTCGCACTTCGCTAAGCTAAGCCACGACGAAATTCGTCAAGTAGAACACCTTGTAAACGAAGATATTCGTCGTAATATTGCTTTGGAAGAACATCGTGCTATGCCAATAGCCGAAGCCCAAAAGTTGGGTGCTATGGCACTCTTTGGCGAAAAGTATGGCGAAGTGGTGCGTGTAGTTAAATATGCCGACTCTGTAGAGTTCTGTGGCGGTACTCACGTAAGTGCTACTGGTAATATAGGTAGTTTCCGCATCGTAGCCGAATCGGCTATTGCATCGGGAATGCGTCGTATAGAGGCTGTTACAGGCATTGAAGCCGAAAACTATGCCAATGCAATGCAAGACCAAATAGATGCTTTGAAAGAGCTTATGAAAAATCCTAAAGACATGGTGGCTGCTATACAAAAGCTTATGGACGAGAACGCTGCATTGCAAAAAGATATAGCCAAATTCCAACAAGAGCAGGCTATGGCCATGAAGAAAACCTTCGCCGACAAGTTGGCTCAAGCTAATAACTTGGTAGTAGACAAGTTGGATATGGACTTGAATATGCTGAAAGATATGTTGTTGTCGTTGCGTGCCGAAAATGCGGATATGGCTATCGTGTTAGGTAGCACCTTCGGCGACAAGCCTTCGCTATTGGTAGTCTTAGGACAAAACCGCGTGGATGCTGGAAAGAATGCTTCCAACATTGTGCGTCAAGCTGGTAAAGAAATGCAAGGTGGCGGTGGTGGACAACCTTTCTTTGCTACTGCTGGTGGTAAGAATATTGCCGGTGTAGACAAGGCTATGGAAGTGGCAAAAGCTATCATAGAAGAATAACCGTTTACACAAATATATATCAAGGCTACAGTATTTGGAAACAGATATTGCAGCCTTTGTGTTTATATTGGCAATGAAACTTACTTAGATAAACAGTTCAGCGGCTATTGCATCGGCTAATAGCATTCCATCGTGGTTTAGGCGATAGCCTTTTGGGGTTGGAACCATCAATCCTTTGTTGATGTATGTTGATAGTTTGGGTTCTGTGGTTTGCCATAGATCAACGGATAGTTTGTTTATGTATCCTGTTTCCAATCCTCTCTTTGTACGCAAGGCTGTCATTAGGTATTCGTTAAATCTGTCTTCTACCGAAAGTGTTTCGATAGTTGCCGGAACTAAATTGCTGTTTATACTTTGAATGTAAGTTTTTAGATCGCTAATGTTCCATTGCCGAGATGTTCCGTTGTAGGAATGAGCCGCTGCTCCTATGCCTAAATAATGTGTGTTGTCCCAATATCGGCTATTGTGTATGGCTTCGTATCCCTCGCGGCAGAAGTTGGATATTTCGTATTGACTGAAATTGTTGTTGTTACACCACTTTATAAGGCTTTCGTAGTGTTGTAGTGCTTGGTCTTCATCGGTGGGTAGAATCATACCTTTGTCGATAAGGGTTTTCAACATGGTACCGTCTTCTACTGTAAGGGCATAGCACGACAAGTGTTGTATATTCAGATTGGCTATAATGTTTAGATTTTCTATCCATCGGTTGTTTGTTAGGCCCGGTATTCCGTATATTAGGTCGAGGGTTATATTGTCGAAACCTGCTTTCTGAGCATTCTTTGTAGCGTTGATGGCATCGGTGCAACTGTGTCGTCTATTTAATAACTTTAAGTCGTCGTTGTCAAATGATTGTACTCCTATGCTCAGACGGTTTATGAAGTTTGTGTTTTTTAGGTTGTTAAGATGTTGTTCTGTAAGTTGTTCGGGGTTGCATTCGAGCGTTACTTCTTTTAATTTCGATAGGTCGAAAAGTTCGGTAAGAGTGTTTTGTATTCGGGTTAGCTGTTCGATTGTTAGTAATGACGGGGTTCCACCTCCTAAGTATATGGTTTGTATTTCTTTGTTTGTAAGATAATCGGAACGTAATTTCAATTCGGTACACACAGCATCAATGTAGCTTTCGCTTACACTGTTAGCTGCAGTTGAATAGAATCCGCAATATACACAGCGTTGTTTGCAAAATGGTATATGTATGTATATCATACAGTAGAGTAGGTAATGGTTATTATTTTTTGCGTTTTGCTACAGAAAAACCAAACGACCCAATTTTTTCGCCCAAACCGTAATACTTGCCATGGGAGTAGGCTAGGGGGTGTGCATGGTTTAGTTGGAATGCCCCGGTGCTTTTGTCTATAAGTTTTTCATCGGCGTTTACAGCTACCACGTTTGCAATGAACATATCGTGCGAGCCAAGTTCTTTTACTTCCACTACCTTGCATTCGATGTTCAATGGAGATTCGGCTATTAGTGGAGCTTTCACTATTTGTCCTTGTTCCGGAGTGAGGTGCATTTCTTTGAATTTTTTATAGTCTTTGCCCGAACGTACTCCGCACCAATCTGTTGCTTTGGCCAAAGCTTCGGTGGTTAGGTTTAATACAAATTCGCCACTGTCCATTATTAGTTTGTGTGAATGTCGTTCTTTTCTTACGGATATATAACACATAGGAGGGTCGGAGCATATTGTTCCGGTCCAAGCTACGGTTATTATATTATAGTTTTCCGCACAGTCGCCACAGCTTACCATAAGAGCTGGTAATGGATAAATAAGAGTTCCGGGTTTGAATGGTACTTTCATATGTTTGATACGATTTTGTTTGATTATTTATAAAAAACCTTTACTCCCACAAAGAGAGTAAAGGAAATAATAATAGTATGAAAAAAAACACAAAAATTTCTATTGTTTAAATTTCTTTTCAAGCTCTTCTACCCAGAAACGGAATTTTTTGTCGGTTTCTGTTAGATTGGTAACGGTTTTGCAAGCATGTAGCACCGTTGCATGATCTTTGTTGCCACATTGCAAGCCTATTATTGCCAATGATGATTTTGTCATCTTTTTTGCAAAGTACATTGCCAATTGGCGAGCTTGAACTATTTCGCGTTTGCGAGTGTGTGATTGTATGCTTTCTATCGGTAAGTTAAAATAGTCACATATAACCTTTTGTATGTAGTCGATGGTTATTTCACGAGCAGTGTTCTTGACAAACTTATCTATCATTTGTTTTGCCAAGTCTAGAGTTATCTGTTTTTTGTTTAGTGATGATTGAGCCATTAAAGATATAAGGGCGCCTTCCAATTCACGTACATTATTGTTGATGTTGTAGGCTATATATTCTATTACTTCGTATGGCATTTCAATACCATCGTTTTCGAGTTTTTGTTTTAGTATGGCTATACGAGTCTCTACATTTGGAACTTGCAAGTCGGCCGATAGACCCCATTTCAATCTCGACATCAAACGAGGTTCCAATCCGGTAAGTTCTGCTGGAGCTTTGTCGGATGTTATAATTATCTGTTTGTTGCGTTGATGTAGGTAGTTGAATATGTGAAAGAATGCATCTTGAGTTTTAGGTACTTTGTTTTCCCAGAAATATATATCATCAATAATAAGCACATCTATCATTTCGTAGAAATGCATAAAGTCACTTATATTATTGTTTGTAGCCGATTCGCGAAATTGTTGAGAAAACTGTTCGGCTGTTACATATAGTACAGTTTTGTCAGGAAAATTTTCTTTTGTTTTTATGCCTATGGCATGAGCCAAGTGTGTTTTTCCCAATCCAGCATTGCCATACAGCAACAGAGGATTGAATGATGTACGTCCTGGATTTTCGGCCACAGCATATCCTGCCGAACGAGCCAAACGATTACAATCACCCTCAACAAAATTTTCCAACGTATAGTTTTCATTAAGTTGCGAATGAATTTTTATTTTCTGTATTCCGGGGATGGTAAAAGGATTTGGTAATTCCTTTATATCATCTTTGTTGATGTTTATAGGTATATCTTTTGGCATATTATGTATAGCTTTACGACCACTAGACGGTAACAAAGTTTTGTATGGGTTGCCTTCTATGCTTTGTTCTACAACAACACTATAGCGAAGCATACCTCCCGGACCCAACTCTCTGCGGATAGTTTTCTTTAGAATATCTATATAATGTTCTTCTAACCATTCGTAAAAGAATGGGCTTGGAACTTGAAGAGTCAATACATTATCTTCCAATTGAACAGGAACTATGGGCAAAAACCACGTATTGTAAACTTGTTCGTTTTGCAATGCATCTCTTATTATACGGAGACAGTTATTCCAAATTGTTTTATAATCTTTACTCATCGTTTATATATAGTAATGTATATGTTTCTAAGTGTATTACAGTTTATCTGGTGTTTCTTGTTTTCGTTTGCAAATGTAGAAAGAAAAAAACAATTGCTTGTTAGAAAAAAAATTTGCATAATTCATTTTTTTTCTATATTCAAATCTTTCGATTTTTAGACATATTATCACTACTTCATTATAAATATCTGATAAATAAAATACTATTATTTCCCCTATCAAAAGCGACAAATATAATACTTTTTTTTCAATAAAAAAATATTTTCTCAATTTTTTTCTACTTTTTTTTTGTTGAAAATTTCTCTTTTTTATATGGTGTTATAATTCAAATGGTTGTGATAGATATTTTTGTAATATTCTGAATATTAGTGTGTTTGATTATGACTTTGACTATTAGTTAAATAGGAATTATGCTTGATTTTGATACTTTTTCTCAATGCTCATTTTATCAGATAGATATGCTGTTTGTTCGGTTGAAAACATCTTTTTTGTTTTTATCCACATGTTGATGTTGAGAATCTGTTTTGGGTATTATTTGAATAAAATTCTAAGAAATTGTTTGGTTGAAGATATTTTTACAGTTTGGGATTTTATGAGTGTATGCTTTGAATGTATTATATCAGGTTATCTATATCGATATTTATACCCTATTGTAAATTGCTTCATGATAGGGTGTGACGAGCGCGACGGTATACTGTCAATTATTGGATGATATATAAGTCAAAAAATCCCTCGTGATGTAGTTGAAATTCCCTCCCGATATAGGTGTAACTACTACGTGATGTAGATAAACCTACCTCGTGATGTAAAATTTATCTCCATGCTAGATGTTTGAAGTTTATAAGCAAGAAGATTGAAAAAGTATATGGCTTTCTGAGGTGAAGAACACTTTGGTTTAGACGTATTAGAGTATGAGTGAGATATTAATCTGAAATTATGATGAATCTAAATTTGTGCAACATTTGAGGTTTAATTGGATGTCGTTATACTTTGCAATCTATTGAACGTAAAATAACAACGACTGTAGAAAAATATTGAAAGAACAGCAATACTTTTGTGCAAAAAAGCTTCTTTTTTTTGAGTTGTATACAGAAATAAATCTAGATAAGACGAATATATATTATTGATTATTATATGAATAAAACTTTTTGTTGAATATAAAATGCAAAGAGTAATGAATAATTACAAAAAAAAACGTACTTTTGCAGTTTGTAATTATAATTAGGATAGTATAATAAAGATATATCATACATGGGAAAAGTTGCTAAACATCAGCCAATAAAGTTGTGGGGTAGTTATTTATCCACGATATTTAGTATTGCATTGGTTCTCTTTGTTTTAGGGTTGTTAATGGTATTGGGTTATCATTCTTATCGTTACACGACTGATATAAAAGAAAATATTATATATAATGTGATTCTTTCGCCATCAACAGAGCAACACGAGGTGGCTATACTGAATAAAATGCTGAATCAAAAAGATGAGTATCCCTATATAAAAGCTGTAAATTATATATCGAAAGATGAAGCTGCACGTATATTTACAGATGAATTGGGTGATAATTTTGTTGATTTCTTGGGATACAATCCTCTCTTTCCTTCTTTTGAAGTGAATATGATATCGGGTATATCTACAGAACAGACCAATGCCAATATTGAATTGTTCAAGGAAAGTTTGAAAAGTTATACCTTTGTTACAGATGTGGTATATCAAGAAACTACAGTTAGCGAGGTGAATGAAATTATATACAATGTAGGTTGGGTATTGCTTGTATTTACAGCCTTGCTTTTGTTTGTATCCATAGTTGTGATAAACAATACGATAAAGATTGTTATATACTCGAAGCGATATACTATAAAAACCATGCAATTGGTAGGGGCAAAGCGTAGTTTTATAATACGCCCTTTTTTGCATCGTAGTGTGATATATGGTTTGTTGGGAGGTTTTATAGCAGCATTGCTGTTGGCGGTATTGGTGTTTATTGCATATAAACAGCTTAATGTCAATATTGCCATGGCTGATGTGCAAATGCCATACATTGTTATAATAGGTGCTGTAGTGCTGATGGGTATAGCAATATCATATCTTTCAACCTATTTTTCAATACGATATTATTTAAATCATAAAGACGAACAATTATATTAAAATAAATATATTATGAAACCTAATACTGTAAATACAAAAGGTAATACTCAAGAAGAAGTAAAAAGTAAATCCGATTTTGTTTTCGGAAAGAAAAATTATGTACTTATGATAGCCGGTTTATTGGTTATGGTAATTGGTTATTTATGTCTTGTAGGTGGCGGTTCAGAAGATCCTAATGTGTTTAATGATGCTATTTTTAGTACTCGCAGAATGGTAGTAGCTCCAATACTTATCATTGCCGGATTGGTAATAGAGGTATTTGCCATAATGATAAAGGATGGTAAAAGAGAGGAAGAATAGTATTATAAGAATATAAAAATTATTATATAGATATGGAGTGGTTTGAAGCGTTGATACTTGGCTTAGTTCAAGGTTTTACAGAATATTTGCCCGTAAGTAGTAGCGGACATTTATTGTTGGGCAAGGAAGTGTTGGGTGTAAATGTAGATGGAGGTGGTACTACGTTTGAGGTGATAGTGCATGTCGCAACGGTATTTTCCACTATAGTTATACTATGGAAAGAAGTAACTTGGATATTCAAAGGCTTGTTTAAGAAACCTATAAAGGCAGAGGTGGCCAATGAAACGAACAATAATTTGTTTGGTTGGCATTTTAATATGGAGCAGAGATATGCTTTCCTTATACTCATATCTATGATACCTATAGGTATAGTAGGTGTGTTTTTCAAAGATCATGTTGATGCATTGTTTGAGGGCGATCTTTTGATTGTAGGTATTTGTTTGTTATGTACTGCTTTACTACTTACTTTTTCGCAATATTTTTCGCCAAAGAAACCACATGAAATCAAATGTAAAGATGCTTTTATAATAGGCCTTTCGCAAGCTGTGGCTGTATTGCCGGGTCTTTCGCGTTCGGGAACAACCATTGCAACAGGTCTTTTGCTTGGCAATAGTCGTGAACATTTGGCTCAGTTTTCGTTTCTTATGGTTATACCTCCTATATTGGGCGAAGCATTGTTAGATGCCAAAGATATATTTATGGGTGGTGCCGAAACCATTTCTGTTACTGCAATGGTAGTAGGTTTTTTAGCTGCTTTTGCATCTGGTTGTGTAGCATGTAAGGCAATGATTGCATTGGTAAAACGTTGCAAATTGGTTTACTTTGCCATATATTGTGCTATAATAGGAATTGTTGCTATTGTATTTTAATATAGCTATATGACTGCAGAAGATTTAAAAGCAGGCAAGGTTGTGCTTGTAAACAAGCCTTACAAATGGACTTCCTTTCAGGTCGTAAATAAGATAAAGCATGTTTTGAGGCATAACTTCGATCTTAAGAAGATAAAGATAGGTCATGCCGGTACTTTGGATCCATTGGCCACAGGTTTACTTATAGTGTGTATAGGAAAAGAAACCAAATGCATAGAAAAGTATCAAGCATCTGAAAAAGAATATACAGGTACATTTGTATTAGGTGCCACTACTCCATGTTTTGACATGGAAAAGCCTATTGATGCAACTTATCCCATCGACCACATTACCGAAAAACTTATTACAGATATGGCCAATACTTTTGTTGGTGAGATTGAACAGGTGCCACCGATATTTTCGGCAGTGAAGATAAATGGCAAAAGAGCTTTCGATTATGCACGTAATCAAGAGGAAGTAGAGATAAAGGCAAAGAAGATATTTATCAAGACTTTTGAAATAACACGTATTGAGCTACCAGAAGTGGATTTTAGAATAGAATGTAGTAAAGGAACATATATACGTTCGATAGCACGTGATTACGGAAAAGCGTTAAACTCCGGAGCATACCTTTCGAGGTTGTGTCGTGAGAGGATTGGAGAATTTTCGTTGACTAGTGCGATGGAAATAGAAGAAGTGTCTGATTATTTAACAAATACTATTGTGGAAGTTAAATAATTAGACATGTATATTATTTATAGTGTTCTGTAATTCAGTTTAAATATAATTTATTGTTAAAAAACTTGACAAACCACTGTTAAGTGTCGTATATTTGCAAATTGTTTTGTAAGAGGTTGATGTGGATTTATGTTTCATATTTCCAAAGTATCAAATTCTTTTATTGTTTGAACGAATAAAAATAAATATATAATTATATAATGAAATTATCTCAATTCAAGTACACATTACCTAAAGATTTATTCGCAGAGAAGCCTTCAAAACTTCGTGATGAGGCTCGTTTATTAGTAGTTGATCGTAAAACGGGAGCAATAGAACACAGACTGTTTAAGGATCTTATAGACTATGTTGACGAGGGAGACGTTATGGTGCTAAACAATACCAAGGTGTTTCCGGCATTGCTTTATGGAGAAAAAGAGAAAACAGGTGCAAAGATAACAGTGTTTCTTTTGCGTGAATTGAATCGTGAAAGCAGGCTTTGGGATGTAATAGTAGATCCTGCACGTAAAATACGTATAGGAAATAAGTTGTATTTTGGACACAACGATACTCTTATAGCAGAAGTTATAGACAATACTACATCGCGAGGACGTACTGTGCGTTTCTTGTTTGATGGTTCTCATGAAGAGTTTATTACCACAATAAAATCGTTGGGACATACACCTTTGCCCGAAGAGTTGTTGCGTTTGCGTAATGTAGTACCGGAAGATGCAGAACGTTATCAAACCATATATGCCAAACATGAAGGTGCAGTGGCTGCACCTACTGCAGGCTTGCATTTCAGTCGTGAACTTTTGAAGCGTTTAGAAATAAAGGATGTAAAGATGGCCGAAGTAACTTTGCATGCAGGTTTGGGCAACTTCAAACCTATAGAAGTGGAAGATTTGACAAAGCATCGTATGGATTCGGAAGAGATGTATATTGATGATGAATCCTGTGATATCATAAATAAAGCCAAGGCCAATGGCAAGAAGATATGTGCCGTAGGTACCACATCAATGAAGGTGTTGGAAACTGCTGTAACAATTCCAGGAAAGGTAAGACCTTATTCCGGTTGGACAAACAAGTTTATATATCCTCCTTACGATTTCAGTGTTGCTGATATGATGGTTACAAATTTCCATCCCTCAATGTCATCGATGTTTATAATGGTAACGGCATTTGCAGGATATGATTTGATGATGAAAGCTTATCAGACAGCTATAAAAGAAAAATACAAATTTTACACATATGGCGATGCAATGTTGATATTGTAAAGCTAATGCAATAATAATTTTTACAGAAAAGAATGGAAGAGTGTTCTGCCATTCTTTTCTGTTTATAATACATAACATTAGAGATTATGGAACGATATATGATTATAGTGGCAGGTGGTTCGGGAAAACGTATGGGTAGCGATGTCCCTAAACAGTTTCTTCCCATTAATGGAAAACCAATACTTATGCGTACAATTGAACGTATAAAGCAATATGACAATAATATGTCTATAATAATCGTATTGCCGGAAGACCATATTCCTTATTGGCAACTATTATGTCGCGAATATAACTTTGATGTGCCATGTATTATAGCCCATGGAGGGAAGGAGCGTTTTTATTCGGTGAAAAATGCATTGACCCATGTGCCTGAAGAATGTTGGGTTGGAGTACATGACGGTGTAAGACCATTTGTGTCCAACGAAACATTGGACAAACTGTTTGAAGCATCTGAAACAAACTATGCTGTTATACCTGCCATAGCTCCATACGAAAGTATAAGAATGGACACCGGTGATAGTAATTCAATAATAGATCGCAATATAGTAAAGCTGATTCAAACTCCCCAAATTTTTCATTCATCGTTGTTAAAGAAAGCCTATAGCACAGATTACAAAACAATGTTTACCGATGATGCTTCGGTGGTCGAACAGGTAATGGGCAATAAGATAAAACTGGTGGAGGGTAACAGAGAAAACATAAAAATAACCACAACTTTCGACCTTATGATGGCCGAAGTGATATACGAAAATTACAAATTCTAATTATTGGTTTCCTCCTTTATAATATCAAAAAGATTGATCTGCACATTGTCGAATAGTCGTAATTGGTTTTCCGGTGTCGAGTCTGCAACGTTTTTGATATTGGCAATCAGTGATTGGTGAATAATTTGTTTGGCAGCTACTGTTCGCGAAACGCCATGTTCCTTTGCATAATGTAGCAAAAGAATGTTGTCCTTTTCTGAAAGTGTAAGTTTCAATTTCAACGTCTTTGGTGTTTTCTTGGCGTTCATTAGTTGTTCTTTTGGCGTATTTATTTTCTGTTTTGCATCATTACTTTCACACTTCAAAATTACAAATTAATTTGCTAATAAATCAGTATCATCTGTTGTTTGTTATCAACAATATATAGTTATAACATTAATTTGTAATGTGTTAACGTGTGATAAGCCGTTGTTTGAGATGTAAAATAATAATTGCTGGACCCTTGTTATTCCCTATACACACCGCTATTGAGCTTGCTTTTTAAGTAAAAAAGCCGTTTCCCATACAGAGAAACGGCCCAAAATACATCTTTGAAATAAGTAAGCACAATCATATAACGCACATATTTGATATTTGTTTTGTGAACAGTATATTTTTTTTCTATATCGATAAAAACTATACAAAGGATTTGATAGAACAAAAAAACGAAAGAAATATCTATAAGGTATATTCCCAAAAAATACTACTCTCGCATATTTAGCGAAGCAGTAAAATGGGTAGGTACTATAGTGTTGTGGTTAAAATTTTTATTACAGTTAATGTTCAAAAGGGTAATAAATTAGTGCTGTTCAGATATAATGTAACCAAAGGATTGTTGGGATAAACAAGATTTGCTAGTTGGATGTTAAATTTTACACCCTATCATCAATCTGTTTACAATAGGGTGCCATGAGTGTGATAATATACTGTCAATCGTTGGCCAATATATCGCCAAAAATTCCTGAAAGTCCCTCGTGATGTAGATTAAGCTACATCGCGAGGAATTTTCATCTACATCGGTGTAGGGTATTTAGATTAGAAGTTGCCTTAATAGCAGAGTTTGATAAACATAATGGTTTACTTATCTATAGAGCGAGCCTAAGACCTCCCAGAAGTATTGGATAAATTGGATGTGCGTAACTGCGTTTAGATACTCGCACATCGTTGGCATGTGAATTAGAACATCCTCCGCGTGAAACTACAAGTGCACTATAACGAGTTTCATTGTAATTAAAACTGAACTGGTCTTGACAAAATTCCTGCACATTGCCACTCATATCGTATATTCCCAGTTCATTTGGCTTCTTGGTTTTTACACATTGTAAAGCATTCCTACTATTATCGTAATACCATGCCACTTCATTTACATCATTACTTCCACTATATTTGTATCCATGGCTTTTATTGCCTCCTCTAGCTGCATATTCCCATTCTGCTTCGGTAGGTATGCGGAATGTTTGACCGGTTAGTCTGTTTAGTCTGGAAATAAATTTTTGGCATTGGTCCCATGAAATATACGTTGCAGGCCATTGCAATTTTTCACCCAAAAGAATTCCGGATGGGATTTCTCCCATAACAGCTTTCCATAATTCTTGTGTTACTTCGGTTTCTCCTATCATAAAGTCGACAATGATTTCGCTATGAGCTGGATATTCACGGTCTTCGCAATCATTTTCTTGCTCCGGAGTGCATCCCATTGTGTATGTACCACCCTCTACTTTTATCATTGTAAAACTTACACCGTTTACGGTAAAAGTTTTACTCTTTTCTGCACAAGAGACTGTGGTTCCACATATAAGCAAAACCAGTAGTATTTTATTTACCATTTTGATTACCATTTTCTTTCAGTTGTTGCTTTAGTTTCCGTCAATATACGGATGTATCTTTGCTATCTGTAAGAGTTGAAACTACATCCACTATAGAAAATACCATTTTCCAATTCATCGACTAATATTGTTCTTATTTTTCTCTTTTCAAATAGCTTTATATATTCAGTTGTTGTCGTATTCATTATGTTTAATTCACGCTTCAATGTTGCAATACACTGAAGGTTATTATAATACATCGCATATAAGAAATCTACTATTTGACACAAAGATATATCTTTATTCTGAAATATGCAACATTGAGTTGTAAAACAGAAAAGCTGAGAGTCGCCCTGCAAAACTCTGAGATTTATGAATGTCAATCCATGCGATAGCAATAATAAAAGCATAGTAAAGACGTTATTATCAATATTCAAATCTTTATACAATGAAAAAGATTATACTTATAATAATAGGTGTAATAGGAATAATTACAGCCTGTAGCAACGCGAGCAATAACAATAGAAATGTATCTACGGGCAGTTTAGAAGAAAAAGTAAGGTTTTTCCACTCTGCCACCGATAGTATTAACCATAGCAACAAAATGGATTCATCATTAATGGAGACCTTCGATTGGGAAATGGAAGAACCATTCGTCGAAAAAGGATGCACTATTTTATATCGTAACTCGTTTTTGGAATATATTGATAGTAACATATACGATGTTGAAGTACTATCATATTATCTATATCAACGTGGTACAGCATTGTACGATTCCGCGCTACAGCAAAGATCATCCATTACAGTAGATGATTTATTTAAAAGCTGTAGAATGTCCGACAGCTCATTTTATAGTATTCCTTTGAAAAACATACCTCTCCAATGGTATCCAATACGATACTATAGGGGAAATCCTTATATTTATTTCGA
Source organism: Bacteroidales bacterium (assembly GCA_017646685.1). GTDB lineage: Bacteria > Bacteroidota > Bacteroidia > Bacteroidales > P3 > HGM05376. Next base: position 32,674 of record JAGCLZ010000002.1, read on the forward strand.
CGATATTTGCGGAATATACATATCACCAAAAGTAATAGTTTCTGTATGTTCTGATATTGGACTATATCAATTAAAAGAAATAAAAGAGCAATCCAAAGGAAATTATATATTTTCCATTGTAAACGATTACAATGAAATAATTACAAGCACAATACAACTTATAGACCCCTCAATAGGTATATACTATATCGACAAAATATTAGGACATGAAGGGTTATATACCAACGATGTACACATTTCCAAATACGACATCATTTATAGTGAAGGCTATGGTTATACTGTTACTAGCGACAATATAGCCGACTCAAATAATATAGATTTATCAATACAAATAAAAAAGAAATGAAAAAGATTATACTTACGATAACAATACTTGCACAAGCAATAAGCTCGATGGCACAAGAAATGCCTTGGTTTATGGAATATCAGAAGGAACCAACATACAAAGGACAAGTAAAGGAGGTAAAAGAATATTACCCCGTAATGAGAGAAGAGTCAGAATTACAAGATACTGATTACCACTTCTATACCTACTCGATAGACAGGAAACTATTATCCGAATACATAAATGATGTAGACCGCCTATGCAATTGTAAATGCTATTGGAACCACCGCTTGGATTCCATACTATGGGACGGAGATTGCTATCATGTAAATTACTTTATATACGACATCAACAACCGATTGGAAAAAATAATCTGTAACTACAATGGCACGTATGACACCGTAACTATTGTATATAACCATATGGGATACCCCATATCCACCATTGGCGACGAATATAGCGAAGCAAACAAACCCTGGTTCTCATGGTACAGCTATGGAAAAATAAAAGGTATGGGTAGCGAGCATTGGCACTCGTGGTATGAGTATGACAACAAAGGACGTTTGGCAAAAAGCATAAGTAAAAGCCACACAATAACATATACTTACAACGAGTACGACGACATAGTGGAAGAACGAATATACAATAACGAGAAATATCCTACCGAAGCCAAACGCATATTCACATACTCATACAAATATGACGAGCACGGCAATTGGATAGAAAAATATAGAAACGATAAACTAATCATCATTAGAAAAATAATATATTACCAAGAATAATAGACCTTGGGCTTCAAAGCGGTACCTTGTGGAAAGATAGTAATGAAGAGGGTTTCTATTCGTTCGACTCAGCCATAGCAGTATTCAACAACAGCCTGCCATCAAAAGAAGAAATGGAAGAACTTGTAAATACATGTAAAAGCTAATGGGATGGTGCTAATTACAAGATAACCGGACCAAATAAGAATTACATAATATTACCGGAGCCGGTCGCATTATTGATGGCACGTACGCTGATGCCTATTCGATATGTGTACAAGGATGTATTGAACATCAACCCAAGCTCTACTATTGCAGATATGATTGCAGCACGGAATTTATGGTTCTATCTCGGCAAAATAAAAATAACAAATTCACCTCATTGGATAGGTCTTTCCATTCGTTTAGTGAAAAGAAAAACCGCCTAACAGCAGGCTTATGAATCTTAATCATTGAAAGGTGTGCCTCTAATGGTTTGAAATAAAATTTAAAGCTATGATTCGATTCTTTATCAGAGTAAACCCAAAATAGTCGTAATAGTGAATAATGTAAACTGTAAATAGTCGATAATTATTAACTAGTCAACTTAAATCAGTCTCAAGATACAAAAGTGACAACCTAAATCAGCAAATCACACAATGTGGCAGTTTGTGTTCGTAACCCTGTGGTTTAGGCAATGAAAGTGCCATACTTACGGGTCAAAAGTATGGGAGTTTTGGGGCATAAACCGCAGGGTTTTGGCTCGTAATCTTGTGGTTTGCGATAGTAGGTTTAAATACTTGTCTATTGAAAATGGAATATCCCATATGTATTATTTGAGCAATATATATGGGATTATTACTGTCCGCTAAAACTTATGTCTAAACATAAAACTAAAAGGCTGGCTTCGATTTTGAAGTTCAGCCTTTTTTAATTATATTAGAGTTGCCACACTAAAATATAATTATGAGCAAAAGTACACATTTTTTCGGACA
>JAGCLZ010000024.1 GCA_017646685.1 Bacteroidales bacterium
GCAAAACAAACACACGTGTAGGGCCTCGGCCGGTGTAGGTAATGCCGGAAGATGGGTCTTTTACAAACTTGTGTAGCTCGCGGTGTGCCGAACTTTTGGATAGTTTGGCAATGTAGGAATATGCAAGTATGGTCATTTGCCCATGTTTTTCGAGATATTTTTTGGCACGTTCGAGGCGTTGGGCTTCGGTGTATGGCGACTTTTGTATGCGCTGCTCGCCGGAGCGTTCTAAATTGCACGAGCGGTTTATCTTTTTTACCAACTCTTTATCTACTCTCAGATTAACTCCCGTTACTTCCACACTTGCTGCATTTCTTTTGCCTTTAGTAGCTTCGAGGTCTTCTACTTCTTTGCCTTTACATGGTCCCAACTTGGTACTGAAAGTGCCTATACCATCAATGGTTACCGTGTAGCCCATACCTAGCAGATTGGCCAATCGTTCGGTTGTTTGCAAAAGCACTGCTTCCACCATCGAGGCTGATATTCCTATACTTGTATCTACCATATATTTTACAAAATCCTTACCATCGTAGTTGCGGTAAGTTTCCATCTTATAGTAAACCTTTGGGTTGCCGTCTTTGTTTAAGTCGGGCATTTCGCGTTTTATAAATCTTGCCATATCGTCTTTCTATTATATTGGTTAATAAATCATTCTACTTGATTCGCTGTTTATACACCGTTTTGGTAGAGAAAGCCATACTGCCATTATTTGTTTTCCCTACCGTAAAAGTAACGTATACCCACTATAAAAATTGTTTACCCCCACTATATTTTCATATCCCAAGGCTTGGGATAAATATTTCAAGCCTTGGGATATTCGTCCCAAGGCTTGGGATATACTTTTAGAGTGGATATTGAGAAGTTTTATGGTAGGGGAAAATAAGTTTTATGGTAGGGTATAACAAGTTTTACAGTAGGGACTTTGAAATTATTGGTAACGATCTCTTTTTGTCAACGGTGGGAAATAAAAGATTTGAAGCATGAAGTTATGGGAAATAAAAAAGCCGAAAGAAAATTTCTTTCGGCTTACAGAGGTCTCTTCCAGATTCGAACTGGAGTAAACGGTTTTGCAGACCGGCGCCTAGCCACTCGGCCAAGAGACCCTCTTTTTATCTCTTTTTGCGAGTGCAAAGGTACGACTTTTTTTCGAACCTACCAAATATTTTTTTACTTTATCCGTATACTTTTACATCAATACCCTCATTTCTAATCTTTTGAGCATAGATTTCTAATTCCTCAACAGTTAGTTTTTCGAGGTCTTTTTCGGGTGTTGCACGGTCAATTGCATACAACATTACGTATTTTGGACGTATTTTTTTCAATATTTTGATGTACTCAGCAAAGTCTTCATCACTTACGTTGGATATAACTTTTCCATCGTTGGTTCCACGCAAAAGCAATGTTTGTATGATACCTTTGCTACCAAAACGTATAAGGTTGTCTACAAGTTCATCAAACGAATATTTCTCCGAAGTGGGCTTGTTGATATTGTTTCTCATAGCTGCCATACCTGCATCAAGTTTCAGCACAGGGTTGTCGAGCTTCATCAAAGCATCATATATTTCGGGTCTCGACAGCTGAGTGGCGTTGGTAAGCAATGTGATAACGGCATTTGGATAGTGCTCGTTTCGTATCTTTACCACCAAGTCTACCACCTTGGGAAAGTCTGGGTGCAAAGTAGGTTCGCCATTTCCGGCAAAAGTAAAGGAGTCTACCACAGCACCTTCGGCCTTAAGTTCGGCAATACGTTTCTCCAATTGGCAACGAACATCCTCATACGATGGTAGTTCTATTTTATTTTCGATAGATTCTTTGTTCCATCCACACTCGCAATAAATGCAGTCGTAGGTACAAAATTTACGTTTCAACGGCAGCAAGTTTATGCCCAACGAATTGCCCAAACGGCGGCTGTGGATAGGTCCTATTATTGTATTTTCAAAAAGCATATCTGTATATTTTTATTTTGCAAAGGTACATTATTTTTCTCAATCTGAGGTATAAATATAGTATAAAAATATTCCATTGTCCATTGCAGATGTTGCAATACGTTGCACTACAACAAGTCAAGACCGAACATTGTTGCGTGCAATAGTGTAAATAATTATGCATCGTATGCCAATATAATCGGGCATTTCCTGCCGTTTGTTCAAAAAAGTTTTTCTTTCTTTTGCGATAAGTTAGAAATAAAAAAACATAACTTTTAGATTTCAGTTTGAGCTACAATATCACAAATATTGTGTATCTTTGCAAACAGAAACAACGGGGATTTATCATACAATTCCCTTATTTATAAATTATTAATAGATATAAACATGAAAAAATTTATTGGTTTATTGGCCGTATCGTTCTTATTTGTATCGTGCGATATATGGTCGCAAATAGAACAAACTGCCGCATTACAAAACTGCAAGTTTAGTTTAAAAAATGTACAAGATGTGGCTATAGCCGGGGTAAAAATCAAGAATCTAAAGAACCTATCAGCATCTGATATTGTAAAGCTTACCGCTGCCATAGCTAGCAAAAAGATTCCTTTGGACTTGAATGTAAATGTAGGCATTCAAAACCCATCGCAACAAAAAGCTGCTATCAACGGGTTGGATTGGATATGTGCCATTGATGGTAAAGACTTTGTATCGGGCGCTATTAATCAAAAATACAGCATTCCGGCCAACTCTAACATTACTATGCCGCTAGCAATAAACACCGATATCTATAAGCTATTCTCGTCGGGAAACATCGAAACGTTGAAGAACTTTATCAATAGTTTTTCCAAAACCGATGCCACATCATCGCGTATAGCCATCAAGGTTAAACCATCGGTTTACATCGGACAGCAAAAGGTTCAATACCCCAATTACATTACTTTGGAAAAGAAATTATAACATCATTAATAACAAAAACAAAAATACCGCCAACGGAATGCGTTGGCGGTATTTTTGTTATAACTATCAAACAAGTTCGGCCATAAGGTCGTATTCCATGGCCTCTGTTATCCTCACCTTGTAAAATTCGCCTACCTTCAGTCGCTTATTGGTAGTTATAAGAACCTCATTATCTATCTCAGGCGAATCGTATTCGGTACGGCCAACCCAAAAGTCGCCCTCCCTCCTATCAATAAGCACCATATATTCTTTGCCTACTTTCTCGCTGTTCTTCTCGATAGATATTATTTCTTGCAGTTCCATTATCTCGTCCATCCGACGTTGCTTTTCATCTTCGGCTACTGTATCGCCCAATGAAAAGGATGGCGTACCTTCTTCAGCCGAATAACGGAACACTCCCAAACGGTCAAACCGCATATCTCTTACAAAGTCTTTCAGCTGTTCAAAGTCGCTCTCTGTTTCGTTGGGATATCCTACTATCAGGGCTGTACGTATTGCTACATCGGGCAGTTTTTCTCTAAACATCTGCATAAGCTGTAAAGTACCCTCGCGGTCTATGCCACGCTTCATCGAGGCAAGCACATCTGTACTTATATGCTGAAGCGGTATGTCAATATAATTACAAATACAGTCGTACTTTTTCATAACCTCTATAACATCATCTGGAAACGATGAGGGAAAGGTGTAGTGGAGGCGTATCCATTTGGCTCCCGATTCTGTGGCCAATCGTTCCAACAACTCTGCCAAGCTGCGTTTGCCATATATATCCATACCGTAATATGTGGTATCTTGTGCTATTATCAGTAGCTCTTTGGCGCCATCGGCCACCAACTGCTTTGCCTCCTTCACAAGAGAATCAATAGGACGAGATACAAACATTCCTCGTATAAGAGGTATGGCACAATAAGAGCAACTGCGATTACATCCCTCTGCTATCTTCAGAAAAGCATAATGCGATGGCGTACTAATCATACGGTGTGAAGTAAAATCATCATCCGAATAATCATCAATAATATTGCTGAGCAATTCATCCCAATCATTCACACCATAAAAAGCATCTACTTCGGGTATCTCGGCTTTCAACTCATCGGCATAGCGTTGCGACAAGCAGCCACATACTATTATCTTTTTGGGATTTTTCTTTTTGCGTTTCAGCTCAGCATATTCCAATATTGCAGCTATCGACTCCTCTTTGGCATCACCAATAAAGCCGCATGTGTTTATTATCACTATGTCGGAAGTATTCTTGCTATCATCAAACCTTATAGTAAAACCAGCCTCTTGCAAATGTCCGGCTATATTTTCGGAATCGACAGTATTTTTGGAACATCCAAGGGTTACTATGTTTATCTTCTTCATGAGCACGAAGTATAATAATTGGTATTGACTATCACACTATTCAAATAGACTATCTACAAAAGCCTTCGGATTGAATACCTGAAGATCTGTAATCTGCTCTCCTAGGCCTATATATCTCACCGGCACTTTAAATTGGTCTGATATACCTATTATCACCCCTCCTTTTGCTGTACCATCAAGTTTGGTAAGGGCAAGAGCGTTGACATCAGTTGCCTCAGTAAACTGTTTGGCTTGTTCTATAGCATTTTGGCCTGTCGAAGCATCTAACACCAACAATACTTCGTGTGGAGCATCGGGTATAACCTTTTGCATCACTTTCTTTATTTTGGATAATTCGTTCATCAATCCAACTTTATTATGTAATCGGCCTGCAGTATCAATAAGCACCACATCGATATTCTTTGCCACAGCCGACTTCAATGTGTCGAATGCCACCGATGCCGGATCGGTATTCATTCCTTGCGATACGATAGGCACCCCTACCCTTTCTGACCATATGGTTAGCTGGTCGACAGCTGCGGCACGAAAAGTGTCGGATGCACCAAGCATAACGCTTTTGCCAGCTTGTTTAAATTGATATGCCAATTTACCTATTGTGGTGGTTTTGCCCACTCCGTTTACACCCACTACCATTATTACGTATGGCTTATGAGATGTTTCAAACGAAAAATCGTCACGCTCATCGGCATTATGTTCTGTAAGTAATGCAGCAATTTCTTCTTTCAAAATACTGTTTAGCTCACTAGTGCCTAAATATTTATCACGTTGTACACGCTCTTGCAAACGGGCGATAATTTTCAATGTTGTAGCTACTCCCACATCAGCCGAGATAAGTATTTCTTCCAACTGGTCGAGCACATCATCATCTACAGTGGATTTACCCACTAATGTTTTCGATATTTTGGAGAATATATTCTCCTTAGTTCTGGACAATCCCTTATCGAGAGTCTCCTTCTTTTCCTTGGTGAAGAATGAAAAAAATCCCATAATATTTTGGTGTTATCAATTACGATGCGAAATTACACATTTTTTCCGACATATGCAAATTTATTTTTCCGTACCGCTTTTCATCATTATCCCTATCGTACCGGTCAATAGTCGTTGGGTTCTGCTACATAGCCCTATAGCAATACTCCATGATATTCTTAGGCACAAAAAAATACCCCCAGGGATTGGGGGTAAAAACAAAAGCGTATGAAAAAAATTATTTTTTAGTTAGAGTATCCTTTACCATATCATCAGGAACTATAATCTCTTTAAATACGTAAGCCCCTGTCTTCGGAGAACGTTCTGTCTTTATAACTTTTGCGTACTTCTTCTCTTCTCCAATTCTCAATGTTGCAACTGCTTTCTTTGCCATATCTCTTTACTATTTTATTTCTTTATGTACTGTTACTTTTTTCAATATGGGGTTATATTTCTTCAACTCCATACGACCCGGAGTATTCTTCTTGTTCTTTGTTGTTACATATCTCGACATACCGGGCATTCCACTTGCTTTTTGTTCAGTGCATTCCAATATTACTTGCACTCTTGCATCCTTAGTTTTCTTTGCCATTTCTATTCCTATTTTATTTTGCAAAGATACGATTATTATTTGAATCTACAATACTTTTTCAAATATTTTTTATATATCTTTTATCATACTATTATATATCAATATATTACAAACAACCTTAGAATAACTTTTCTGATATATTTTAGGGCTTTTATTGCCTTTAAGATGTGGCTTTTTGGCATTTTTCATCACTACATATACAACATTTAGCACATATACACACAACACAAAGGTTTACAAAAACTTACACCATCCATAAACATGTATACAAACTGATAGTCGAACCAACGGCTACAATTCTCAACAAAATGTAAAGTTTACAATTCTTAATTGAAAGGATATATAGTACATCTCTATCGAACAAAAAAGATAAATAAAAAAGTCAGATTCCCGAAATTGAGAATCTGACTTCCAATTATATAATTAATTTATTCAAATTTACAATTTTTGAACAGCTTCTACAAGTTCTTTTCCTGTTTGAACAGCTTTAAGGTTTTCAGGAATTAGTTTGTGGTGACGTTCAGGAAGAGATTTTTGCAATCCTTTTTCGATGAACTCTTCAGTTACAACAGGTTTAACTTGAAGGAAAGCTCCAAGAATAATCATGTTGAAAACTTTAGCCATACCTAGTTCAGCTGCTTTTTCGGCTGCTGCTACCTTGTAGATGTTGATGTCTTTACGAGTAGGTTCATGAGTAATACCATTTGGGTCGTAAAGCAATACACCACCAGGTTTAACGCTGCTTTCAAATTTATCCAACGATTGTTGGTTAAGTATAATAGCAGTATCAAATTGGTTGATGATAGGCGAGCTGATACGTTCGTCGCTGATGATAACAGATACGTTGGCAGTACCACCACGCATTTCAGGACCGTAAGAAGGCATCCAGCTTACTTCTTTATCTTGCATAACGCCACTGTAGGCAAGGATTTTTCCCATAGAAAGAACGCCTTGTCCTCCAAATCCGGCTATAATGATTTCTTCTGTCATTTTCGTTCTAATTTTTGATTGTTTATTTTATTGTTAATGGGCTACTTACAACAAGTCTGTCCAAACCAATACCTTCTACTAATTTACCTTCAACTTTTATGTCGCCGATAGGATAGTTAGGGAACATGTTTTCTTCCATCCACTTGTTAGCTTGAACTGGAGTCATCTTCCAACCGCTATTACAGTTAGAAACGATTTCTACGAAAGAAAGACCTTTTTTCAATTTTTGGTTTTCGAAAGCTTGTTTGATAGCTTTTTTAGCTTTACGTACAGCAGCAGGAGTGTGAACGCTTTGACGAGTTACGAAATATGTTCCTGGCAATGTAGCCAATATTTCGGTAAGACGCAATGGATAACCGTTCAATTCTACGTTACGTCCGTAAGGAGTGGTAGCTGATTTCATACCTACAAGAGTAGTAGGAGCCATTTGACCACCGGTCATACCATAGATACCGTTGTTTACGAATACCATAGTAATGTTTTCGCCACGGTTAGCAGCGTGGATAGTTTCAGCAGTACCGATAGCTGCCAAGTCGCCGTCACCTTGATAAGTGAAAACGAACAAGTTTGGGTTCAAACGTTTTACGGCAGTAGCAAGAGCTGGTGCACGTCCGTGAGCAGCTTCTTGGAAGTCTACGTCGAAATAATTGTAAGCCAATACCGAGCATCCTACAGGAGCCACGCCTACAGTTTGATCTTGAATACCTAATTCTTCGATTACTTCGGCTACAATACGGTGAGTAGTACCGTGTCCACATCCCGGGCAATAGTGCATTGTAGCATCAGTCAATACTTTGGTTCTCGAATAAACCAAATTTTCGGGTTTTACTATATCTGAGTTCATACTTATTATCCTTTAATAATTTGATTTTCTAATGCTTCCAATACTTCAGTAGGAGTAGGAATAATACCACCGAAGCGTCCGAAGTGTTCAACTTTTACATTGCATTCTGTTGCCAAACGTACATCTTCTACCATTTGACCTGCACTCATTTCCACTGTAAGGATACCTTTTACTTGTTTAGCACGTTCTGCCAAAGCCTTTTTTGGGAATGGATACAAAGTGATAGGACGGAACAATCCGGCTTTGATACCTTTTTCGCGAGCCATTTGAACGGCTTTCATGCTTATACGCGAAGAAGAACCGTAAGCTACAAATATATACTCAGCATCATCGCACATGATTTCTTCGTAGCGGCATTCGTTTTCTTCCATTACGCGATATTTGGCTTGAAGTTTGTGGTTGAATACTTCTTGTTTAGCCGAATCAAGTTCAAGAGAAGTGATGATGTTGTGTCCACGTTCTGCTGGTTTACCCCAAGTACCCCAAGGAGCGTTGGCACGACGTTCTTCCTCTGTCCAACGTGGAACATAGTCGCGAGTATATAATTTTTCCATGCATTGTCCGATAGCACCATCCGAAAGGATAAGAACTGGATTGCGATATTTGTAAGCTATGTCCCAAGCTTCGAATACGAAATCATACATTTCTTGAACAGAAGCAGGTGCCAAAGTGAATAATTGATAGTCACCGTGTCCACCACCTTTTGTTGATTGGAAATAGTCTGATTGTGAAGGTTGGATAGTTCCCAATCCAGGACCACCACGCATAACGTTGATAATCAAACATGGAATTTCAGCACCGGCCAAGTAAGTTAAACCTTCTTGCATCAAACTGATTCCTGGAGATGAAGAGGAAGTGGCAACTTTCTTTCCTGTTGCTGCTCCACCATAAACCATATTGATAGAAGCAACTTCACTTTCTGCTTGAAGAACAACCATTCCTGTTGTTTCCCAAGGTTTTTCTGCCATAAGGGTTTCCATTACTTCCGACTGAGGAGTGATAGGATAGCCAAAATAACCATCACAACCACTGGCAATCATTGCTTGGGCAATAGCTTCATTA
>JAGCLZ010000025.1 GCA_017646685.1 Bacteroidales bacterium
AAATAAAGAAATTTCTTTGGACGATTTTTCAAAATTACTCAATAAATAAGAAATGGCTTTGAAATGTGGAATAGTAGGTTTGCCTAATGTGGGCAAATCTACTATGTTTAATTGTCTATCTAACGCAAAAGCACAAGCGGCAAATTTTCCTTTTTGTACAATTGAGCCTAATGTAGGTGTGATTTCTGTGCCAGACGAGAGGTTAAATGTTTTGGCAGGATTGATAAATCCAGAAAGAATCGTTCCTACAACGGTAGAAATTGTTGATATTGCAGGATTGGTGAAGGGAGCAAGCAAAGGCGAAGGCTTGGGTAATAAATTTTTGGCAAATATTCGTGAATGTGATGCAATATTGCATTTGTTGAGATGTTTTGATGATGATAATGTTGTTCATGTTGATGGAAATGTTAATCCTATAAGAGATAAGGAAATTATTGATACAGAGCTTCAATTAAAAGACCTTGAAACAATAGAAACACGTTTGCCAAAAGTGGAAAAAGCAGCAAAGTCTGGCGGAGATAGAGATGCTAAGGCTATGTTGGAAATTCTTAAGAAGTATAAAGCTGTATTAGAACAAGGAAAAAGTGCAAGAACAGTAACCTTTGAAAGCAAAGATGATATAAAACTTGCAAAAGAACTTTGTCTTTTAACAGCAAAACCTGTTTTGTATGTTTGTAATGTTGATGAAAAAAGTGCAGTAAACGGAAATAAATATACAGAACAAGTAGAAAAAATAGCAAAAGAAGAAGGTGCAGAAATATTAATAGTGGCAGCAAAAATAGAATCGGATATAGCAGAATTTGAAACTTTAGAAGAAAAACAAATGTTTTTAGAGGAATTAGGTTTAGAAGAATCAGGAGTTGCCCGATTAATAAAAAAAGCATATCATCTATTAAACCTTCAAACATATCTAACAGCAGGAGTGCAAGAAGTAAGGGCTTGGACTTTTACAAAAGGTTGGAAAGCTCCACAATGTGCAGGTGTAATACATACAGATTTTGAAAAAGGATTCATTAGAGCAGAAGTAATAAAATATGAAGATTTTGTAGCTCTAAAAAGTGAATCTGCATGTAAAGAAGCTGGTAAAATGAGTGTAGAAGGTAAGGAATATGTAGTGCAAGATGGGGATATTATGCATTTTAGATTTAATGTATAATAAATATTTATAAACATTAAATTGTTGATAAACAGAGATGAATTTTAGATAACAATAATTTTTCTTGTAAAATATTTTGTGGGTAATCAATAAATGTATATCTTTGCAACTCGTTTCAGAAAAGAAATTTAAATAAAAAAATTAAAATGTACGCAATAGTAAAAATAGCAGGACAGCAATTCAAGGTACAAAAAGATCAAAAGATATTTGTACACCGTCTTAAAAATGAAGAAGGTGCAGAGGTTTCTTTTGACACCGTGATGCTAAAAGATGTAGATGGAAACATCACAGTTGGTGCTCCATGTATAGAAGGAGCTATGGTAAAAGCTCAAGTGATAAAACACATAAAAGGCGAAAAAGTTTTGGTTTTCCATAAGAAAAGAAGAAAAGGATACCAAAAAATGAATGGACATCGTCAATATCTTACTCAAATATTGATAACAGATATATTGTAAGATTTATTAGTTAAGAATTATAAACTTGAAATAAAATAGATTATGGCTCACAAGAAAGGTGTCGGTAGTTCAAGTAACGGACGTGAATCAGAAAGCAAACGTTTAGGAGTTAAAATATACGGCGGACAAAAATGTATCGCAGGTAATATTATAGTAAGACAAAGAGGAACAGTTCACAATCCAGGACAAAATGTTGGAATGGGTAAAGATCATACATTGTTTGCGTTAGTTAACGGAACTGTTGAATTTAAAAAGAAAAGAGATAACAAGTCTTACGTTTCAGTTTTACCTGAAGCATAAAAAAATGACGAAAAAATTTGGTAGTTGCGAAAAAAGTTGTAATTTTGCACTCCCAAAACAAAAAATAAGACTCGGAAAAATGATAACCGAGTCCTCAATCCCCGAAGAGGGAAAAGAGATCTTTGACATGATGACACATACAAGAGAGAACGAGAGAAGTTACTAAGAGTATACGGGGGATGCCTAGGCTCTTGGAGGCGAAGAAGGACGTGACAAGCTGCGAAAAGCCACGGGGATTGGCAAATACGAATAGATCCGTGGATATCCGAATGGGGCAACCCGATAAGTTGAAGACTTATCACCGCGGAAAGCGGGGCGAACGTGGGGAACTGAAACATCTAAGTACCCATAGGAAGAGAAAATAACAATGATTTCGGGAGTAGTGGTGAGCGAAACTGAAAGAGCCCAAACCAATTTTGTTACGGCAAGATTGGGGTTGAAGGACTACGACATTGCAAGAGACTATATATAAGAATCATTTGGGAAGATGAACCGAAGAAGGTGATAGTCCTGTATTAGAAATGTAGATTGAAGCATAGTAGAATCCTGAGTAAGGCGGGACCGGAGGAATCCTGTCTGAATCTACCGGCACCATCCGGTAAGGCTAAATACTACCAAGAGACCGATAGTGAACCAGTACTGTGAAGGAAAGGTGAAAAGAACCGTGAACAACGGAGTGCAATAGAACCTGAAACCGTATACTTACAAGCGGTCGGAGCCACAATAAGTGGTGACGGCGTGCCTTTTGCATAATGAGCCTACGAGTTAATGTTGTTAGCGAGGTTAAGATATTGAGTATCGTAGCCGAAGCGAAAGCGAGTCTGAATAGGGCGCTATAGTTAACAGCATTAGACGCGAAACTTAGTGATCTACCCTTGAGCAGGATGAAGGTCTGGTAACACAGAGTGGAGGTCCGAACCGGTAGCTGTTGAAAAAGCTTCGGATGACTTGAGGGTAGGGGTGAAAGGCTAATCAAACTGAGAGATAGCTCGTACTCCCCGAAAAGCTTTTAGGAGCTGCCTTGCTTATAATTTACAGAGGTAGAGCTACTGATAGGATGCGGGGGCTTCACCGCCTACCAATTCCTGACAAACTCCGAATGCTGTAAATGCTGAGAGCAGGAGAAAGGCTATGGGTGCTAATGTCCATAGCCGAGAGGGCAATAACCCAGACCATCAGCTAAGGTCCCGGAATGTATGCTAAGTTGAAATAACGCGGTTAGACTGCAGAGACAGCTAGGATGTTGGCTTGGAAGCAGCCATTCATTTAAAGAGTGCGTAACAGCTCACTAGTCGAGCGGTATAGCATGGATAATAAACGGGCATAAGCATACTACCGAAGCTATGGAATACGATGTATTGGTAGGGGAGCATTCTAACGACGGAGAAGCATATTCGTGAGGATATGTGGAGTTTTTAGAAAAGCAAATGTAGGCATAAGTAACGATAATGCGGGCGAGAAACCCGCACACCGAAAGACCAAGGGTTCCTGATCAACGATAATCGGATCAGGGTTAGTCTGGACCTAAGTCGTAGCCGAGAGGCGGAGATAATGGACAATCGGTTAATATTCCGATACTGACTATAACACTGAAGGAATGACGGAGTAGCGTCCCTGCTGCGTGCTGACGGAATAGCACGTTGAACAACGAAGGTATTGGTTACGAGGCAAATCCCGTAATTAGCTGAAGTTGGAAAGTACGACGATCCGTAAGGAGAGTTGACATGCAGTTAAGCAGACTTCCAAGAAAAGTTTCTAAAGACATGTTATAGCCACCAGTACCGTAAACCGACACAGGTGGTCGAGGAGAGAATCCAAAGGTGCTCGAGTGATCCGTGGCTAAGGAACTAGGCAAATTAGTCCTGTAACTTAGGGAGAAAGGACCCCACAGTGATGTGGGCGCAGAGAAATGGCCCAGGCGACTGTTTAACAAAAACACATGGCTTTGCAAATTTGAAAGAAGAAGTATAAGGCCTGACACCTGCCCGGTGCTGGAAGGTTAAGGGGGGGCGTAATCATGGAAGCAATGAAGTGTGAAGCGCTGAACTGAAGCCCCAGTAAACGGCGGTCGTAACTATAA
>JAGCLZ010000026.1 GCA_017646685.1 Bacteroidales bacterium
CCGCCGTGTTAAGCGACCCAAACGCGAGCAAAGCAAGAAGTCGTTCCTTACCGAACGAGAGTTGAAACGGTTGTTTTCCACAGCCATGGCCGAAAAATACGACAATATGAAGAATATGTTTCTCTTTTCGTGCAGCACGGGACTGCGATTCAGCGATGTGGCAAACCTGCAATGGAAAAATGTGAAAACCCACAACAAACATCTATTTTTGGAGTATCATCAACAAAAGACCAATACCAACGATTTTATTTATACCCTATCATCAATCTCTTTGCAATAGGGTTTCAACGACACGACAGTATATCATCAAATTTTCCTCGATATATGGCCTTAAAATTCCCTCGTGATGTAGATATATTTCCCTCACGTGGAAAAATTTATTTGCTCTTCTGGCTTATTTTAACATCTGTCTCAAAATAAATATGTAACTTTGCAAATCGAAAAACAACCATAAAATATGCTACAAAACTATATAAAATACAGCCAAAATTACCCCCAATCCTTTACCGGGAAAGAAAGAGATTCAGAGACAGGCTTTTCCTACTTCGGAGCACGATATTACGATTCGGATTTGATGACTGCGTGGTTAAGTGTGGATCCTATGGCGGATAAGTATCCGAGTTTGTCGCCTTATGCTTACTGTGCTTGGAACCCGGTGAAGCTGGTGGACCCGGATGGAGAAGATTGGTATGAAACAAAGGCTGGGAAAATTCAATATACAACAAAAATAATCTCAAAATCTGATTTTGAAAAATCAAATATCAAAGGTCGATATTTAGGAAAAACCTATACATCAAAAAATAAATATTATAGTTTGTTCGGTCAAGTCGTTGATAAAAATACTACTAATGGGGAAATTACAGCAAAACTTGATGAAGCAATGATTGCTTTTGCTGAATATAGAGAAGCAATGATTAATTATACATACTCGTATAAGAATCCAGATGAACCAATACAAGAAACAACAGATTTTTCAAACATATGCAAATTTATAGATCGCTTTGGAACTACAAGTGATAATATTCATCATCCTTCAAAAATGGGAACTTATGCTGGAATAGCAGATATATATTTCTATGCTACCGGAAATAATATGGATGGGAAATTTATTGACTGGAGTATCTCAAACCGCATAACAGGTAATAATGGTTATTTTGCAACTTCTCCAGGTAAATATCTTACAATAACGAAACATTCTGTAGGAGGTGTTATGGTAGGATTAAATTTTAAGAAGCAAGAAAATGTAACTAACTTTATGAATCAATTTTATACATTATTTCCAAAAGCAAAATTAAACCAATGAAAATTTATTTTGTATTAATATTTCTATTGTTGTTTGGCAATAGAAGTTATTCGCAGACCACCATATATTGTAATGATGAATATGTAAAATCTATAACTGATTTCAAAGAGCCAGATCTCTATTTTCACCACATGTGGTATTTATGCGATTTATATTTTTGGACTTATTTATCATTTCCAACTACTCCGGAAGACTTGTTTTTTCACAGCGAAGACACTCAATTGTCTGGTGAGTTTTTTGATTGGGTACATAAAAACATCTCGTATTTTGACGTAAAAACTAATGGCAACATACTAGAACATTATTACAAAGATAGCTTATTATTATCATATACTCCTAATCTTGAATGTAACAAATTTACATACGAGCCCAATTTCTTTAGATTTATACGAATGTTCGATGAGAGTAATAAGGCTATGGAAAATGTGTATATCGATAGTTGTTTTGAAGAACGGCATAAGAAAATAATGTTTGAGAATGTTCTTAAATTCCATGAGCAATATGGTTACGATGCTAATTTCCCGAGTAATGACAACTGCTATCTAGATTCATCTAAGAATGACAGATACGCTCAAAGAGCATTATTAGTATATGACAATGGAAAGTTATCTGTCCATGATATATGCAAAGAATGTATCACTTTGGAAGAAAACGATTATATAGAATCATTGAAAGAAATAGCCGAAATGTATTGTAAAGAATACAATTGTAAACGAATAATTTTTTCGGCAATAATATTAAAGAAAGGTAAATAGTATATACTGAAGTATGCAACAAAACTATATAAAATATAACGCTGAAACACCTCCAAAATACCCCCAAACTTTTACCGGGAAAGAAAGGGATTCAGAGACAGGGTTTTCCTACTTCGGTGCACGGTATTACGATTCGGATTTGATGACGGGTTGGCTTAGCGTAGATCCTATGGCGGATAAGTATCCTAGCTTGTCTCCGTATGCTTATTGTGCTTGGAACCCTATTAGGTTGGTGGACCCGGATGGGAGGATGATTGGAGATCCACTCAAAAATATGAAAGTAAGAAGAAATTCTATTAGCAATACATTCGGACTTGTTAGAAAAAAAGCAGATGGATCTTCAAGACCTCATCAAGGAATAGATTACCAAGCGTCTATAGGCACTTCTGTTTATCCTATTAGTAATGGAAAAGTGGTTAATACCGTGCTTCAAGAAAGAGGAGATTATGGACTTTCTGTAACAATTCAACATCTTGATAAAGATGGTAATGCTATAACAGACAACAATGGAAATAATATTTATTCATTTTATGCACATTTGTCAGAGGTGTTAGTTGATATAGGAGATTTAGTATTCGAAAATGAAACTATTATTGGAAAAACAGGGGATACAGGAAATGCACGAGGAATGGGTGAAGATGATTTACATCTTCACTTTGAAGTTAGAATCCAAGAAAATTGTGGATTAGGTTTAAATGGAAGATTAGATCCTAACGATTTTGTAGATACCAAGTATTATATAGATAAAGATAATCCAAGAAAAGTGAAAATGAATAGAAATAAAAATGACAATAATAAAAGTCATAAATGTATTTACAAATAAATTAGCAAATATGAAAAGAATGCCTATTGTCCTATGTTTTTTATTTTCCCTTTCTTCGAATGCACAGATAAAGGAGCTATCTTTTTCAGCTACTATGGATATTAGTACCATTAATCATTTATTAGAAACAAATGATTTTCCTATATTGCTGAACAAAATAAATACAGAATCATCAGAAATAAATTTGTTTTTCATATCCGAGTCAGACTCTATTGAAGTAAAAAGGATATATGATAATCTTGAATATGTTTCCAAATTTATATGCATGGGAGAAAAATATTACCTTTGTTTATTTTATTCTTATACAGGGTTTGATTATTTCTATATATATAAATTTGACAGCAATACTATTTATAAATCGAAAAAATTTAATTTTGAACAAGATGAAGGTTATAATTTTCTTTATAATACATTTGATATGAAAACAAAGATGATATCCATAATTAAACAAGAAACGAAACAAATCAAGAATATTCATTTTAGTGAATTATTTTCTAAATAGTCGTAAAAAATATATGAATTACCCAAGCATAAATATAACCCCGAAATACAGCCAAGAAATGCACTATAACTATGTAAAAAATAGTGGATTTATGGCTCAAACTTTTACCGGGAAAGAAAGAGACTCAGAGACAGGCTTTTCCTACTTTGGTGCGAGGTATTATGATTCGGATTTGATGACTGCATGGTTGAGTGTGGATCCAATGGCGGATAAATATCCTAGTTTGTCTCCTTATGCTTATTGTGGATTAAATCCTATCAAGTTGGTGGACCCGGATGGGGAAGAGATATGGAAACCTGATGCTGATGGTAATTTAATAGCTGAAAAAGGAGACAATGCAGTAACATTGGCTAAATTCATGGGCTCTTCTGTTAGTGAGTCTGAAAGTTTATTAAAAACGCAGGGGTACTCTACGAATGTACCAGAAGGAAGTAAAGTCATACTAGATAATGTTTATACCCGCAACTTATCTGCCCACAGAAATTTGAATACAAAAGATAAGAGATTAGATTATAATTGTTGGGGAAGTGCTGTTGCTGGGTCTCAAGGAATTGAAATCGAAGTTGGTGTTGGAATAAACTGTCCTATTCAATTTGATAACATTCTTGAGACTAATTATAATGATATAAGCGTATCCGAGGCATCTTTTGCTAAAACAATAATTAGATTTGCTGAGGAAAATCCTTATCAAAAATTTTTACCTAATTCGAATTGCTTCTCACAAGGAAATCCGAATGAGATAGGTACAGCTTCTCACGGAGCTATTTATTATGGGAGTAGCCAAGATGGAACAATCTATGTTTATTCTAAAAATGGTTGGAATTTACCTCCTCAAATCATGGAATTAGAACAAGTGATTAAAATCTATGGAAATGTACAAGGGATTGGGAACGATTCAGGTTTTTATCAATTAAAAGAATAAAATCATGAAATTTAAATTTGTAATACTATATTTTTTATTTGTTTGTGTTATTGTACACATAAATGCGCAAAATACTCAGTTGTTTAGATTTAATGAGTCTCTTTATTCCAAATCTAATTGTTTTCAGATACCGATAATTTGGATAGACACCATTAATGTTCAACATATAACGATTTCGGTTTTCCCAAAATATGAGGATTCTATCAGAAATGTTATTGATAATTATAATTGTATTATGATAGAAAATTCAAATATTTTTGCGAATATTCTTCCGTATTATTCTTCGCTACGATATCAGATACCAATAATTTATATGGGTGGTAATTCTCCAGAATGTTATAATTTCCCGTTACACATACATATATATCATTTGTCGGAAACTGAACAAAACAAATACATAGAAGAACTTATTAGACTTGCGAAAATAAAAAATAAATGAACAACATAATTACTCGATTGCAAAAAATAAAATGCAATTGTCTGTATTTGATTTTTAGCTGTTGGTAAATTAATTCTCGATATGGTTAAATTTTCATCTTGATGTAGTTGAAATTACATCGTGATGTAGAGCGATTTTCCTCGTGATGGAAAATTTATTCACTTCTCTGTTGTATTTTAACAGACATATCAAAATAATTCCGTAACTTTGCAAACCGAAAAACAAGAGAATGATGTACCAAACAAGCACAAATATAACCCCGAAATATAGGTATGAAACGCACTATAATTGTGTAAAAAATAGTGGTTTTTGGGGGCTCATATTGTTCTCCGCTTTTGCACTAGCACTGCGTTAACCGTGCAAATTCCTAACGGAAACGCTATCGCAAACTCACAGGGTTTGCTTCATGCTTTTGTGCTATCGTTCCGTTAGCACTATACTAACCGCACAAATTCCTACGGAAACGCTATCACAAAGCCACAGGCTTTGCTTCATACTTTTGCATTATCACTACGTTAGCACTTTGTTAACCGTGCAAATTCCTAACGGAAACGCTATCGCAAACTCACAGGGTTTGCTTCATGCTTTTGTGCTATCGTTCCGTTAGCACTACACTAACCGCACAAATTCTGCGGAAACGCTATCACAAAGCCACAGGCTTTGCTTCATGCTTTTGCATTATCACTACGTTAACCATGCAAATTCCTAGCGGAAACGCTATCGCAAACTCACAGGGTTTGCTTCACGCAGAGACAGGCTTTTCCTACTTCGGAGCACGGTATTATGATTCGGATTTGATGACGGGGTGGTTAAGTGTGGATCCTATGGCGGATAGCTTTTTATATGTAAGGCATAGTGCAATAAATAAATCACATTGAGCGTTATAGTAAACAAACTATTGCGATTATGGACAATTATACTGATGATGAGGATATATTGAAGAAAAATACCGGCATTGTTTCTGTAGCGGAAGGAGAATATATTATGCTTGTACAACAACAAGATATACTTGATGTTTGTTATACCTTTATCTGAGATATTTTATAGATATACGATATGGCTCATTCTTTTTTTTACTTTTCTCGAATTATTGCCCTATTCCGATATTGCTATGTTGGAAAATTGACAATTCTGTTGTTTGTTATCTTGTTATTTTTTGTCAAAACTGCAGAGGCACAGTATTATATTTCGGGTCAAGATCCGTCGTCAATACATTGGCGAAAGCTGGAGACGGATAAGTTTGTATTTATTTACCCCGATTATTACGAGCGAGAGGTACAGCATTTGAGCCGTTATTGCGATACTTTCGCATGGTATAATTACAAGGAAATGGATATTCCTTTTTCTAAAAGACAGAGCAAAACACCGGTTGTGTTTCATGCCGTTGGTTCGTACTCCAACGGTCTTAGTGTATGGGCTCCGAAGCGTATAGAGCTGTGGACGGCGCCACCCCAAAGCACATATTCGCAGCCGTGGTTGCAGCAGCTAATGCTACACGAATATAGGCATGAACTCCAAATGGAGGCTCTGAATCAGGATGGGGTAGGGGTGTTTACCTCTGTTTTTGGCCAGCATGTGGTGGGTGCTATTGCCGGATTGATGGTTCCGATGTGGTATTTGGAAGGTGATGCCACTTGGGCCGAAACGGTGCTTTCATCGTCGGGGCGTGGGCGTGAAGGTGCGTTTATGGCTCCTTATAGGGCTTTGACGGCCAAGGCCGATATTCCGTTTTCATATTCCAAGGCCGCGTTTGGGAGTTATAAGGATTATGTGCCCGGCGACTATCATTTGGGATACCTATTGGTAGGCTATGATAGGATGACCAATACCGATTATTGGAAAGATGGTTTCGGAAGTGTGGCATCGAAGTTTTGGACTCTCAATCCAATGTATAAGGGCAACTTTGAAGCCGAATATGATTCGGCAATGGTTTATTGGAAAAAATATTGGGATACCTTTCCGGATGATACCTCCTTTACGGCTATGCGAATAAACGATAATATTCGTACTTATTCGGAATACACTGCGGTGGGATTGTTGAAGGGGGGTGATGTTATTGCTTTGAAATCAACGATGGATAGCCCAACTGCACTTATAGCTATAGATAGTTTGAGGAATGAACGCCGGCTGAGTAATATGGTTAATATCTATGATAGGTATTTTTCGCAATATGGCAATAAATTTGCTTATATTCAGATGGTGCCAGACAAGCGATGGAATGTTGTTTACAATAATTTGCTTGTTTATGATGTGGCAACAGATGATATAGAGATGCTGACACGCGGGCGAAATGTCTTTTCCCCCTCATTTTCCACTATGGGAAAGATTGTTGCGTTGGAAGTAATGGACAATGCTGATGCATATTTGTTAGTGTTTGATACTCTGTTTAATGAAAAGCAGCGTATAAAACTTCCTGCCGGTTATCAATACAGCTATCCGGCATGGAGCAAAGATGAAAATGCGGTTTTTATGATAGCTATTACCGAACGGGATGGTGCAGCTATTGTGAAATTGGATTTGCAAAGGGATGAATTGTCGTTTATTACCAGTCCACGGCACTGCACATTGTCGAACCTAAAAACGTATGGCGATACATTGTTTTATATCTCTGACCAAACTGCAGTGCCTCAGGTTTTTTCCTACAATATATCTAATAATGCTGTTGAGCAACAAACTTTGTCGCAATATGGTGTAGGTAGCTATATTGTTGGCGATGGTGGCAGGCTTATTTATTCTGATTATACAACTGATGGCTATATGCTTATGGCAGACAAGCTGAATAATATACCGGCAACGGCCGATAGTTTGGGCAACAATCTGTTGCCATCCATAAGCTACAAAGACATACCGCCCATACCTCCATTGGCCGACACCATTTATACATCAGAACCTTACAGTAAATGGATGCATTTGTTTGATTTTCATAGCTGGGCACCCGTAAGTCTTTCGCCATCATCACAGGAGGTGGATTTGGGCGTTAGTTTGTTTAGCCAAAATCTTTTGGGTACATCGGTGCTTACCTCGGGATGGGAATTTGACCATAATACGCTGAAAAATAAATATTATATAGATTATGAGTATGCCGGATGGTATCCTATTATCAATTTCAATACCTCTTATATGGGGCATGACTATTGGATTTCGGATGTTGGCCAAATGGTCGAATATAATCAATTGCAGTCGTCGGTTGCGGCTACACTACCCTGGTTCTATACTTCCGGCAATCATTTCTTTTCGGTTGGTTTCACTACTCAATTGCTCTATGCTACATATTTCGACAATTACGATTGGATGGAAATACCGGATGTTGTAATTGGTCGGCTTTCGGCATCCTTCACCCATCATACCGAAAAGCCATATCGCTATCTTTATCATCCGTGGTTGCAGCAGTTGGTAGTGGCCTTTGATGGCGGAATGGGATTGGCCGATAATGCTTTGAGTGTTGCTACTAACTTTTATTTCCCGTCGCCTATATCTACCCATAGTATACGCATAGCCATGGGTGGCCGATATGTAGTTGATGTTAATGGGCTTAGATTAAATTCGATGCTTAATGCTCCACGTGGTTATAGGTATATTAATACCGCCAATCTTACGGCAACATTATCGCTCAATTATTCACTCCCTCTTTATTATCCCGATTGGGACATAGCCTCGCTGGCCTACATCAAACGCTTGTATGCCAATCTTTTTGCCGATATGGCTGTGGATAATATAGGTTCTTATAAATCGGTGGGATTGGAACTTAATGCCAACCTAAATGTATTGCAAATATCCACACCCATCACTATAGGATTACGTAGCTCATATCTTCTCAACACCAAAAACTTTGCTTTTGATTTTCTGTTCAATATAGATGTATGATAATCCCGTTAGTATCACGTTTTATGAAGGCGGGAGACGGATATAATGTTGGTATTTGTATTATTTTTTTATTATGCGACAGAAATTCCCTCCCGATAGAGTTTGTTTTTTCTCGTGATCAATTTGAAATTTTATCATGAGAAAAATCTGGTTATATCACGAGGAAAATCCG
>JAGCLZ010000027.1 GCA_017646685.1 Bacteroidales bacterium
GATTTCACTTATTGCCTACGACATCATCATGATATTCGTCATAATAGTACTTTGGTGGCTATCACTCCCTGCTATTATTGCCTCTATAATAATCTTTTTTATAAATATAAGGTGTCGCAATGTGTTGGAAATAGTTACTACAATATGGGGTATCTTCAATGTATTGTTGTTGGTGATAGTTTTTTCTCAAAGCGGTTGCACACCAGACAAGATGGCAAAGCACTACGACGCACACTGCGATGATATGGAGGAACTACACAACTACGTAAAAACCGCCATCGACGACAGCTGCAGCATCGACCTCGAATTTGATGGTAAACGTGCCGGTATATTTCATGTTTCGGACGCATCTGGAGAGTATCAAAATCATTGGAACGAAGAAGCCGAACTTTTAAAAGATTCGTTGATGACTTTAGTAGGGCTTAGCGAAGAAGAATACAAAAACATACGCAAGCAATTAAAAGACATGGACTGTTTAGGTATTAAGTTTTCGCAACTATCGAGCGATAGAATGACAATATACTTTTGCCGCGAAGGAATGGGACGATATAGCTACAATATCTACAGCCGCCCATTGACCGAGAAAGAGAAATGTAACGCCATCGAAGACCTTGCCTTAATTCCCTACAACGAATACTGCATATTCGAGTATGGCGGTGGTGCTATCGGCCCTCAAACATTCACAACAGAAGAGAAAGAAGAGTTTATGAAACGTAATAATAATATGTAACGCCATGAAAAACTACAAAGATAACCCAAACAAAAAGACCATGATACTTGGATTAATATTCAGTATCCTTGTAGTTGCATATATTCTTGTTAGAGTTTATCTTGGCAATAAATCGTCACGAGTAATCTACCAATTAGATACTTATCTATTGCTATCATGCTTTGTTATAGCTATAGTGTTTGTCCGTGTAGTACTAGATAATATTTCAAAAAAACTACATTGGTTTATAAAAGCTTTGGCCTACACAATATATCTTGGAATAGTACTATTTCTAGTATTTTTATCAATACCATTCATATACTCAATCGAAAAAAGAGTTTGGAGCAATGAAAAATATTCTGTCTACTATACTCAACCCGATATATTCGATATAGGATATTTAAGTCTTTACGAGAAAAAAGGCTTATCCGAACGACGACTATTCAACTTATCCGAGTCTTATTACTGCCCATTAAATGTAAGTTATACTATTTACGACAGCTTGAACATCGTTCGAGAAGATACCGAATGGGATTATACCAACGAAAGTTATTTCTACAAAGAAAAGGTAACACCATATCACACCACACAATTCTATCGATTGAGAAGCGAGGAACATAATATAGATAAAACCACAACAGATTCGTTACATTTATATTTCGAAACATCAAAAAAACAAATATTACCATGAAGAAAATAATACTGATAAGCTTGATAGCCGTTATAGTGGGAATGACGACGGATTGTAAAAGTCAGAATGCAAATTCGGCTGATATAAAGATATACGAAGGATACACCGACCTTGGTTTGCCCAGTGGGACTTTGTGGAAAGATACAAACGAAGTAGGATTTTTTTCCTTTGATACCGCTATGAGTATATTTGGCGATAATCTACCCACCAAAGAACAAATGGAAGAACTTGTAAATATATGCAAATGGGAATGGGATGGTGCTAATTACAAAGTCATTGGCCCTAATGGAAATTATATATTACTACCGGCTGCAGGTCGCATCTTTGATGGGACGTATGCCGATGCTTACTCTATATGTGTTCAAGGTTGCTATTGGACTTCTACCCAAGGTGATCCTATCGCAGACATAACTGCTGCTTGGAATTTATGGTTCTATCCCGATAGAATAAAAATAACTAATTCTCCTTATTGGATAAGATTAACAATTAGATTAGTTGTAAATAAATAACATATTATCATGAAGAAGATAATACTGATAAGCTTGATAGCCGTTATGGTAGGAATGATGACGGCTGAGGCACAAACGAATATCAAAGGCTCTGTAATGAACATTCTCATCTGCGACATCGACACGACACAGACCGATGACACGACGCTCGTGGGCTATGTATTCTTGGAAGATTACGAGACCACAACCTTCGATAGTTCCGGCAAAGAACATAAATTCGAAATGACAGAGTATGTTCCTACATTGGAAGAGGTGCGCGAAGCTGAAATATTACTGCTAAAAAAATACCGGATAATAATGCCCGTAGAGAAAAACTGGTTAGGCAGGGTAATAACACGTCGTCCGGATCTGAATTCTTATATTAGGCAATATATCTTCGGTGTAGCATCAGACGGCAAGCGTTATGTGTGGATAAATGCTGTGTCGAAAGAAGCAACATGGCTAATGGATGAGTTGGAAGATAGAACTATCCATATTCGAGATGGAGGCAATTTCTTTTGGCAGACATTGTTGAATCTCGATCACAGAACAATGGTCTTCAACATGGTTAATGGCAAGGCATAACAAAACAAGCAGCACCAATTAAAAAAGAAAATAATTGAATAAAGCGTAAATAATCCAATAATACATGTTGTAAAATGATAGTAAAACTATGAAGAAGATAATACTAATAAGTTTGATAGCCGGTATAATGGGAATGATTGTAGCTTGCAATAATAACAACAACACCCCCATTGAGGTGGTAGACGATACACCAATAACTATCGACAGTATTGCTACTAATGATATTGACACTACAATAATAAATAATACCGAAGCTGAAGCAGATAAAAAGGATTTAGATAAACCATCGTACGTTACTGAGATAGAAATACCACTATATAAATTCAAAAACGAAGAACTACACAATCAGATAAAGGATATTATAGACACTAGTTCAATAAAAAATGCACATGCTATATCCATCGAATATTTCCCTCAAAAAAAGGAATGGAACATTTCTGATTCTGTTACTAAGTTCTATAATTTAAGAATAGAAACAGTAGGACTTGAAGTTGAGAATGTCATCGAAAAAAAATGCTGTATGATAGGCAACAAGTTTTGTTATATAAATAGCAATGCAACAATAAAACGCTTATTCACAAAAACAGGAAAAACTCAAAAGCGTAAAGTCTATACCGGTGATTATTGGATGTACTTTGACTATATATTCGTTGAGGATTGGCTTCTTTTATACTTAGACGACAACGACAGCATAACATACATATATTAAATGGATTTTATAATAATATTACCATGAAGAAGATAATATTGATATGTACAGTACTTTTTGCAATAGGAATGGTTGCTTGCAATAATAACGGAAACAATAAGCATATAAACACTTCGATAGATAGTTTGTACGAAAAAACAAAAATTACCAACATGAGTAATATCCAACACGATACACTATGGATAGATAGTCTCGATTGGGAAATTAAAGAACCATTCGAAGAGAAAGGTCGCAAAGTGCTGTATCGCAGTTGTGCACATATTGGAGAATCCAATGATGAGAAATATATAGAAGAAGTTGTATCTTACTATCTGTTTCCTCGAAACTCAATATTGTACGACAGTGTAAGAAACGGCTTACATTCCGAAATAAGACCACACCTCGAAAAATTTATCGATGATACAATACAGAGTATAGATTTAGGAGATATACCTAAAAACTGGTACATTATAAAGCATTATAATGGGAAACCTTACATCTATTTCGAAACAAGTTGTGGAATATACGTTTACGAAAAAGCAATTGTGGCTACATTTGGAGATTTATGGCCATACCCAATAAAAGGAGTAGAACCACTCGACAATGGCAGCTATCGTTTCATATACATTGACGACAACACTGTAGACACAGCATTAATGGAAATGAAAGACTCTACATTAGGGATATACTATTACGATGCCATGGGAATGAAAGGCTATTATACCAACGACACATATCTTAACAACTACGACATAATATTTGTTGAAGGCTCGACTCTAATGGGAATCAACGGAATAGAATTTGACAAATAATAAATTTAGGCAATTCGTACGATAATATTGCTCATGAAGTTGTCGGTTGCTGCATGATAGATACCATATTTTGCTACATATACGACAAAACAACACTAAAACGTCTGTTCACACATACAGGAAAAAAAGAAAAACACACCGTACAATCGTGGAGTGAAATATGCCTATGCCAAGAAATAGAAGAATATTGTTACCTATACGACAATGATAGTCTGATATATTTTTCTATTTGGGAGCTATAATATTTCTACACATAGAAATCCCTGAATAATAATACACACTGAAAACTATACAACCTCCAAAAAGTTATAAGAAACTTGCTTTACTAATATTTAATCGGATATAAAATAGAGACGCGATTTCTCGCGTCTCTACAGTTAATTATTCAATTGAATGTATAGACTAAAAACGACTATTTATCCAATGTAACCGGAACCTGGAAGATAGACAACCACTTTTCAGGATCATCTTGATTCCATGCCCCATCAATGTATGATACTCGTGTCATCCCGGCTACTTTATAACCATTCTCTTCAATATAATGGTATATCTTAGCATAGGATTCATAAAACCGATCGTAAGGTCCATAATGCGACATGCACACCGCCATAGGCACTTCGTCCAATCTCTTAAATTGAACAATACCACTATCTGTTCCTGTTTCCTCTACTTGCTCACAATACTCAATATCCAAATTTGTAGAAGAGTACTCTTTATTGTGCTCAATAGTGAAACAATATCCCGGTTCCGAACAACGGCACCCAAGACGCAACATCTCTGGTCCTACGGTATCAATACACATTGCACCTAAATCTTGATAGCTTTTTAATACCTCTCTATGCGATGCAACAATAATAGAGGGTAAAGCTTGAATTGAAAATTTTTCTTTTTCCATGTCTTTAATCCTTTTTCTAAGATCTCTCATTGATAGCAGGAACTGTAGTTTACCCTGAAGCATATTCAGCTGTTGTTCACAATCTATAATTTTCTCATCTAATTGCTCTAACGAAGGAGTATGAGTTTCACTATCGAATATTTCTTTAATCTCTGATAATGAGAATCCCATTTTCTGTAAATTTCGTATAGCAACCAATCTCTGCATTCCTGATAATTTGTAATAACGATATCCGGAATTTTCATCTACCTCATCAGGTTTCAAAAGGCCTTTCTGCTCGTATAACCTCAAGGTCTTTACTGTTACTTGCATCAACTTAGAGAACTCACCAATTTTAAATTTTGTTCTGTAAATCATCATCGTACGACAACTTCATTATTTTGATATCAATTGCAAAGATACAACATAACCCAAGGTACGAGTCAAGTACTTTAACACACTTTAACCTTACAATACATTCATTTCAAGTAAATCTCAAGCTAGAAATATTACAACTTAAATCAGCAAATCTGAGGATATTACAATATAAGTAAATATGATGATATATGTTTTTTTGTTTCTTTCAACTACAGAGTACAAGGTATAGTATATATAAATAAAAAAGGGAACCCGATTGGATTCCCTTTGGATAAAAGATTGGCGGCTACCTACTTTTCCACAAACTAGTGCAGTATCATCGGCGATAAAGGGCTTAACTTCTCTGTTCGGAATGGGAAGAGGTGAACACCTTTGCTATAACCACCAAAATATCGTTTA
>JAGCLZ010000028.1 GCA_017646685.1 Bacteroidales bacterium
ATTTATCGGCAGAAGGAATGGGGGAATGTAAACAGGGCAGGGGAAAGAAGTGAAACAACGCCTTATTGTTCAAACAAAAAAGCAGGGACGCATTTTGTTGCATCTCTGCTTTCATTTTATATATAGTGGCAAGGGCTACTTTTTGTAGTCGGAATTGTAAAAGACGAAGTTACCATCAAACACATCCACCACAATATTGTGTATTATTGGTGAAAAAGCCTTGGGTTTATATAGTTTTCATTTCTTATAGTAAGCTATTTTGCAGTGTGTAAACAAATTAATTTTGATTTATATAAAAATTTTTCTTTGAAAATATTAGGTAATTAAAAATAAATACGTAACTTTGCATCACAAAACATTAATTGATTAAATAAAATAGTTATGAAAAATCATATTATTTGGACTATAGCAAGTATTGTCATTTCGATAAATACTTCTATAGCCCAAAATTCTTTATCGGATTACACCTATGTTGATTCCGTAATACTATTGAAACACTTGGTAAGCAAATCATATAGCACCAACATTGTTTCCACTCAATATGGGAGAAATGTTGTATTTACATACTACAATCGCAAGTATGATATTGATACCATTACTATATACAACCTTAATGTGGATACCTATAAGTTAGAATCAACTCGCATTGTTCGCCCCGGCATTTCCCGTCAATTAGAAGAACTTCAAAGCTATGAATTTAAATCAATTGCCTGCAACGATACGATGTTGTTTCTTTCGTTTTATGAACATGTGCTGGTATATGACAAGCAAAACGATAGCACATATCGGTTTGAGAAAGAAATATATGTACCCGAAGCATTCAGACACATAATTCTTCTGAACGACAGCACACTACTATTCTCCAACAATTATGTGGAAACAAGACTTACCAAACAAAGAGTTTCCATTTTCCTTATGAATACAAACACCGGTAAAATATACAAAAAATTATATCCACATTACAACACATCGCTAATATCTTGTTTTAATCCGTTTAAGTATATCGACAACAAAGATGATATTATCCTATTTGCCAACCGTAACGAATACTCGTTTTTGTTCTACAACAATAACTTAGATATAATAGATAGCATAGGCTATGCCGATTATGAAAATTGGGTAACCATTCCCGATAAGGTAAAGAAGAAAGCATTGAAGAAAGGGCCTCAACCTGTGGATATAATGGAGTATATACGCAAACATTTCTATTCTGCCACAAAGTTGAATTTCATTTATATGCCCGATACCAATAATATAATTGCAGTAATAACAAGTAAAAGAGAAGAAAGCACTTTCTACAATTCGGTGGACACTTGGAAAAAAGCAGATGGGAAATGGGTAAGAAATCTTTCCGACATATCGGAATACAAATACAATAAACTTACCGAACAAGAACGAACAGAACCCCTTAAGCCCAACGGATTAGATGTAAATTTCTTTAATGGCAAAACTCATTTCTTCGATGACAAGATTGTAAAATTAGACGTGCAAGGAGTAGGAATAAATCCCATTGGTATTACCCGTCTCGAATATTGGAATAAACACGAGGAATGGTTATCTACCAAAGCTCCTCATTTCCGCATAATAGTTTTTAATCATAGCTTATTAAAATAATGAGTATCAAAGTATCATTTCTAAGTATATTATTATCGGTGTTGCTAAACTCGTCGGTAGGAAACCTGAAACTCTATTCCATAAATGGCGAGGAACAGAATATCGAAGAGGGCACTCAGTACATGATAATGTGCTACGACACATTTTGCTGCCACGATTGTGTAATAGAATTGATTTCGTATTGTAGCAAAATATGTTCGGACAATAATGATATACAATTTGTATCTCTTATAAAAGGAGCCGATAAAATGACAATGCGCAATATAGAATCGGCATTGAAGCTGTATTTTGTAGGAAAAGAGCCACCTACAATATACTACGATTTGAATCCGGATAAAGGTAAGCGGATATTTGATAAATACAAGATAAAGCATTTCCCTGCATTGATTGTGATAAATAAGAGCGGCAAACATAAATATTATTCCTGCAAATCTTTATTCAACGGCAAGGAGTTTAAAGATGGAATATCTGTGAAAACCATAGGTAAAATTAATTCCTTTTTGGGTTTATAGATATAGAATACTACAATCTCAGTAAAATGTAAAATAACAAAAAAAGCAGAGACGCAACAAACTGCATCTCTGCTTTCGTTGATAGATATAGTGGCAAGGGCTACTTCTTGTAGTCGGAATTGTAAAAGACGAAGTTACCATCAAACACATCCACCACAATATTGTCGCTGGGGCGAATCTTGTCGGCAAGTATTTCCTTGGAAAGCTCGTTTAGTATCCTCCGCTGGATAACACGCTTTACAGGGCGAGCACCCATAGCAGGGTCGTAGCCTATCTCGGCAAGGTATTCCAAAGCATCGTTGGTAATGGTTAGATGTATATCGTTCTTGGCCAGCATATCTTCCACCACACGCATCTGTATACGTAGCACATCTTTTATCTCGTTTCTCGACAGAGGAGTAAACATAATTATCTCGTCTATACGGTTCAAGAATTCCGGACGTATTGTTCGGCGTAGCAGCTCCATCACCTCGTCCTTGGTGTTGTTGTAAACGCGATCGGCATCTATAGGGTCTACATTCATCATCCGTTCCTGAATGATGTTGGAACCCATGTTGGATGTCATTATTATGATGGTGTTCTTAAAGTCGGCAATACGTCCCTTGTTATCCGTAAGTCTGCCATCTTCCAGCACTTGG
>JAGCLZ010000029.1 GCA_017646685.1 Bacteroidales bacterium
AATAATAGGACGTCGATCGTTTGGAAAAGGATTGGTGCAACG
This sequence comes from Bacteroidales bacterium, assembly GCA_017646685.1. Classification (GTDB taxonomy): domain Bacteria; phylum Bacteroidota; class Bacteroidia; order Bacteroidales; family P3; genus HGM05376. Next base: position 43 of record JAGCLZ010000029.1, read on the forward strand.
TATGTTCCCTACCATCGATGGGGGACAGATGAGGTTGACTACTTCCAGATATTACACACCTAGCGGACGTTGCATTCAAAAGCCATACAACGACGGCCTGCAAGCGTACTACAATGATATCATGAACCGCTATAACGATAAGGAACTGATGGACCCCTCCAAGGTACAGGTGCCCGATAGCCTAAAGTATTATACCGACAATAAGAGGGTGGTATATGGCGGCGGAGGTATTTTGCCCGACATATTCGTGCCTATCGATACTACTCGTGCAAGCGACTATTACATAAATCTTAGAGCTAAAAATCTTATAAACAACTATGCATTGGAGTATGTAGGTGCAAACAGAAATGAACTGTTGCAGAAATATCCTACTTACGACGATTTTAATAAAAACTATCGTAGGCTGAATATCGATAAACTGTTTGACAAATATGTGGCCGATGCAGGTGTAAAGAAAACTACCCTCAAACCAGAATGGGTCATGAAATGGGTAGGCGAGGCTCTGAAGGCCGAAACCAAAGACACCATTTCACCTATCGAAAGCGAGGATTATAGCGGTATGGCTAAGCAGCTCCTTACCAATCCAAACCTTATGAAAGAGGTAATGAAAAAAGCCGAAGCCGAAGATAAAAAAAGCAAAGATATTATCAAAAACAGCGAAGAGTATATACATGTAACCGTGAAGGCTTTGATAGCCAGAAATCTTTATGGTATGAGGTATTTCTACGAGGCTATGGCCGAAAAGGATAAAGGATACAATGTGGCTATAGATGTGATACATAACGACAAGATGTTCAAGCAGCTAAACATAAAGCATTGATGTTTGGACCGGCTTGGAAGCATAATGTAGCAACGGCCTTGCAGCTCTTTTGGATGCGAGGCTTAATGCAAAAGGTAGAACCCCTTGAGGGGTTCTACCTTTTGCATTTTATAGGTCAGCCTACAAGGTCGTGGTCGGTATCGGGCACGTCGGTATCAGGCACATTGGAGGTGCCGGCTTCGGACTTGGTATTGGGCAGATATGTCCACTCTATATCGTCGGCAATAAGAGTGTTGGCAAACTTGCCCTTCACACCGCTCCCCCGCATGGCAGGCCGAAACTGCACTTTGATGTTAGTAACCTGGTCCATCGACACCTCTTCGGCACTGTCGACCCCCGTTTTTTTGCACTCGAAAGTAAGGAAAAACGACCCTATCCCGTCCAATTTCACCGAATGCCCTTCGGCCAAATAGCGCCTCATCACCCCGGGTATTGCGGTAAGCACCGAAATCACATCGGTGTAACTTACGGTACATTCCTTTTCGATGTCCTTGGCCAAACGTTGGGCATCATAGCAGCTAACGGTCTTGCATACAGGTGACCATTTCCCTGTAAGTTTGATGAATTTTTTGCTGAAAAAAGCCATAGTTCTATATTTTTAATGATTGATAATCGTATTATAAAGATTGATGTTTCGAGTTTTTTTCTTTAAACATTAAATGGTTGATTTTTAAACCATTCAAGTTTCTCTTGTTAAGCGTGCATTCTTTTTCAGAGAAGTGTGCACTGTTCTCGAGAGAAGAGTGCACGCTTCTCGAGAGAAGAGTGCATGCTTCTCAAAACACCTCTCCAATGTTCTTTTTCTAACGATAAAGGGTGTTTTTTATTATCATGCAAAATCAAAAAAATATTCGTAGAGATTCAACTTTTTCGGCTTTCGCCAAAAAAGTTTTGCCTTGCGTGATAGAGTGTGCCGAAATTGGGGAAAAATTTCATCGAAACGGTGTGCGACGGTTTCGCAACGTCAGCTTTTCGGAAACCCAACATCGGGCCACACATTATTATATTTGTGGTATTCAAACATTATTCCCTTATCGATGTTTTATTTTGGCTACGAATGAAAGTGTAAAAAATGACAGAGATAATATGATGAGAGTGCTTATGTTTGGCTGGGAATTTCCTCCGCATATTACCGGAGGATTGGGTACGGCGTGCCAAGGTATAGTGCGCGGACTTGGCCAATTGGAGGTGAATGTAATATTTGTTTTGCCCAAGCTCTACGGAGGCGAGGAGTATGAGGGCGGAACGGCTTCGATGTTGGCGGCCGACTGTGTGAAGATTAATCGCGATACGGTAAAGGAATATGCCTCTGCAGTCCTGCCGTCGGAATACATAAAGTGGGTAGAGGTGGATTCGTGCCTTGTGCCCTATCAGACGGAGGATGAATACTATAAAAGCATCACATCGGTACCTCCCGCCGGCTGTATGCGGGTGGAAGGCGGCGATGTAACCTATACATTTGAGGGGGGCTATGGCAGCGACCTTTATAGCGAGGTATATCGTTATGGCATGGTAGCGCTGCAGGTGGCCAAGGATTATGACTTTGATGTGATTCATTGCCACGATTGGCTTACGTATCCTGCAGGCATCGAGGCCAAACGCTTTAGTGGCAAGCCGTTGGTGGTGCATGTTCATGCCACGGAGTACGACCGTTCGGGAAGCGAAAACGTAAACCCACGGGTGTATGCCATAGAGAAGCTGGGGATGGATATGGCCGACAGCATTGTGTGTGTGAGCGAATGGACAAAGAATATACTTGTGAAAAACTACAATCAGAAGGCACAGAAAATAAGTGTTGTGCACAATGGTATCGACAATGTGTTTGTGGCCAAAAGCAAAGTGCCCAAGGTTTACCCCAAGTTGGTAACTTTTTTGGGACGTATTACACATCAGAAAGGTCCGGAATACTTTATAGATGCTGCTGCCAAAGTGCTGAAGAAAGATGGCAACGTGCATTTTGTTGTGGCGGGCAGTGGCGATATGCTCCATACCATCATTGAAAGGGTGGCACGCTTGGGCCTATCGTCGAGGTTTCATTTTACGGGTTTCTTGAAAGGAGCAGTGGTTGAAAAACTATTGAGGATTAGTGATGTATATGTTATGCCATCGGTTAGCGAACCCTTTGGTATATCGGCATTGGAGGCTGTGGGTTGTAATGTACCGGTGGTAATAAGCCGCCAAAGCGGTGTGAGTGAGGTGGTGGATAATGCCCTCAAAGTAGATTATTGGGACACCGATGCCATGGCCAACAATATTTATTCCTTGCTCAACTACAGCGGATTGAAGAAATCTATACTCAAGGGTAGTATGGAGGAGCTTAAACATTTGTCGTGGGCCTCGGCATGCGAGAAGCTGAAAAATCTGTACAGTCAATTAATTGTTGATACAAAATAGAATAATCTAAAAAACGATATATGTATATGAATTCGATATGTTTAAATTTCAGAGTGCATTTGCCTTATTATTATAAGAGATACAACTTTTTTGATATAGGAATAAACCACGATTATTACGACACATTGCGGTGCGAACACGAGGTAAAACGAGCATCGGAACGGTGCTATATTCCTGCCAATAATTTGATGATGACCCTTATAGAGCGTTATCCCGAGAGGTTTTCGTTTAGCCTTTCTATATCGGGAACGGCATTGGAACTGTTTGCAGACTATGCTCCCGAGGTGCTTGACAGCTTCAGAAATCTGGTGTCGACGGGCAGAGTAGAGCTATTGGCCACCCCATACTACCATTCATTGGCGTCGCTTCAAAGCAGCGACGAGTTTAAGTATCAGGTAAATCTTCATCGCGAGAAGATGAAAGAACTTTTTGGTGTAGAACCTAAAACCTTTGCAAATACAGAGATGGTTTATGCCGATTATATAGGAGTGATACTGTCTGAAATGGGATTCAAAGGTGTACTTACCGAAGGGGCAAAGCATGTGCTGGGGTGGAGAAGTCCAAACTATGTATACTCCAATCCTGCGGCACAGAACTTGAAGATACTGTTCAGAAATCAGAATATGAGCGACGATATAGCACTGCGATTTACCAATAGCTATTGGACAGGCTATCCGCTTACTGCCGAAAAATTTACAGATTGGATAATGCGAGACCCCAATCATCGCTGTATAACTTTGGCTATGGATTACAGAGTTATAGGCGACTATATGGATAGGAGTTCGGGCATATTCAACTTCTTTGAATATTTTCCCGAAAAGATTTTGAAGTATACCGACTTTCATTTCCGCACACCCAGTCTGATTTTCAGTAAGATGAATTCGGTGTCGCCTGTATATATTCCACACGAAATCTCATGGCTTTCGGCCGAGAGAGATATAACGGCATGGATTGGAAACGACCTGCAGAAAGACTTTTTCAAGAAGCTTTTTTCGGTAGAAGAGGCCATAAAGAAAACCGGCGATACTAGATTGATAACTGATTGGCGACGCTTGCAAGCGGTTGACAATCTATATAATATGAATATGCGGTGGTTGAATGAGGATTATTTGGAGTCGAATGTATCGCCCTATGATGTGTTTGTAGATAACATGAATATATTTGCCGATATAGAGATTAGGATGCAGCAACATAAGTTTTTGAAGATGGCATCGACTAGGTACAAACGGAGCAAAGAAGTAGCTTGGGGGTAATAAAAATGTAATATCGAGATGACAAACAAAGTTGTTGTTGCCTCGATTTTTATTTTATTGCCACTGCTGTGCTTATAAATATATTGTAAACTAACAGATTGTTCCAACAAATAAAAAAATAAACCAATTTCTAATTTCCTGCACAATAAAACGAAAATAATTAAGTTAATAAAGGGTCATAAAACTAAAATCACAAACATATGAAAGCTGAGATTAAGACAAATAAAGGAACTATGAAAGTAATGTTTTACGAAGAAGATGCACCAAATACAGTGGCAAATTTTGTAAAACTTTCCAAAAGTGGATTTTATAACGGACTGACATTTCATAGGGTTATACCCGAATTTGTTATACAAGGAGGATGTCCAAGAGGTGATGGTACCGGCGGACCGGGATATAAAATCAAGTGCGAATTGAACGGCGGAAATCAATATCATGATAGGGGAGTACTCTCAATGGCTCATGCCGGAAGAGATACAGGCGGTTCGCAATTTTTTATATGTCATAATCGTGAAAATACTCAACACTTAGATCGTCACCACACTTGTTTTGGTCGTGTGTATGAAGGAATCGAAGTGATAGACCAAATAAGGGTTAATGACATCATCGAATCAATAACAATATTTGATGAAGAATAGACTATTGAAAACTATTCATATAAATAATTGTTTAAAAATAAATTGTGAAGTAAGAATATAAAAATTATCATAGACTATGGAAAATTTAGGAATAAAAATTCTTGTAGCAGAAGATGATCCCAATTTGGGAACTATTCTAAGAGCATATCTTCAACAAAAGGGTTTTACGGTATTTTTGGCTGTTGATGGCCAAATGGCAATTGAATTCTTTAAGCAAGAAGAAATAGATGCTTGTGTTTTGGATATCATGATGCCTATTAAAGATGGATATACAGTAGCAAAAGAAATTCGTAGACTGGATAAGCGTGTACCTATACTGTTTTTGAGTGCAAAATCGTTGGAAGCTGATAAATTAAAGGGTTTCGAATTAGGTGCAGATGATTATATAACAAAACCATTTTCGATGGAAGAGCTTTTGGCTCGTATATCTGCTACTTTGCGTAGAAGCTACGATGATAACAAACCGGAAAATAACATCTTTGTTATAGGTAACTATACTTTTGATTACAATCATCAAACTTTGACTATCAATGGCGAAGAACAAAAACTTACATCTAAGGAAAGTGAATTGCTACGCATGTTCTGCATTAATTTCAATACTTTGATAGAACGTCAAAATACATTGCAAAAGATATGGAAAGATGATAGTTATTTTGCAGCTCGCTCGATGGATGTTTACATCACAAAGTTGAGAAAGTATTTGAAGAAAGATCCAACAATACAAATAGTAAATGTACATGGTGTTGGTTTTAAATTAACATCGAAAGATGCTTCGAAGAAATAATTGATATGAATTATATGTAATATAAGGTGGGAACACTGCGATAGTGTTCTCACCTTTTTTATTAAAAATATTGCAGGAGTACTAATGCAGATGATTTACTTCTAAGAAATCATGATCTCAATAATTGGAAAATAAATTTTGGAAGTTTTGTACTTGCGAAAATGATAGTGCTTGGAATACTTTTTCATTAGCCTAATTGCAGTGTTGCATGATTATTGGTTTTTATTGTAAATTATCAATGATTGGATGGTTGCGAAGGGTTAGAGGAAAGGTATATTAGTTACTATAATAATCTATATATCTATTTAAATTATCCTATATTATTTTTTTCTTTTCTATATACAATATTATTGCATGTGTTACGTTTCTTTATCGGTTATATTTTTAGGGTAAACCCTAATGCATGTTTTGGAAAAGAAAAGCTGTAAGATGATTCCCCATCTGCAGCTTTTTATTTTTTAGTAGCTTGAAAATTGCGGAATATATTAGCCAAAAATTGATAATATATCATCATTGTACTAACACCCTATCATGAAATGATTGGCAGTAGGGTGTAAATATAGTTACACTATGAGATGATTTTACTTTATCCAAACAAGCTTATAGAAAGAAATAAATTACACTAAACAAAATTTATATTGTGTGGTTTTATAAAAAAGTGTACTTTTGCAGAATAATAAAAGTATTCAAATACAACTAAAATATTGTTGAACACATTAAAAATAAGATGTTATGAGAAAAGTTTCTTTATTGGCAAGCATTATGTTTTGCATCGGAATTATGTTTTCTTCGTGTATAAAGGAAGAAAATTTGGCTGCAGAGATAGCCGGAACTTATAAAGGTACAAATTATTTTTCGAAAGCTACCGAGACCAATGCTTTGGTAATTATTACCGAGATTGATGATACCCATGTATCAGTGCAATATGATGCAGCAGCAAAAGAATTAGCTTATGCAGGGTCTGAAGCCAAAGTTACCAAAGAAGGTACTGTATATAAGTTTGAAGGATCTACAGCAATAGAAACCATCAGTGGCACTGTTGAAGGTACTACATTGAATTTGGTAGTTTTGGTTCAAGGTGTGGAGATGGCTAATATTATAGCTGAAAAGGAGTAATGATTCATTATCATTAAGCAGTGAAAGAACTGAATAGTGCAGATATTAGCCGTTTTAAGCAGATGGTATCGGTTGCCACAAAAGTGGTGGTGCTTTCGCATACCAGTCCTGATGGTGATGCAATAGGCTCATCTGTGGGATTGAGTAGGATGTTGAGCGGAATGGGAATATCATCCAAAGTGATATTGCCCGATGAATTTCCTGCTTGCTACCGTTTTCTTTTACAAAATGATGAAGTGATGATAGCATCTGCTTCTTATGGTCAAGCCAAAGCATTTATAGATACTTGTGACTTGATTATTGCTGTTGATTTTAATGATCTTTCGAGGTTGGATATATTGAAAGATGTAGTAAAAGAAAGCAAAGTGCCTAAGATATTGATAGATCATCATCTAAATCCTACGATAGATGTATTCGACTTGGTATTTTCTGATAATACAATGTCATCGTCGGCAGAATTGGTCTATTGGATACTAATGCTAGCTTATGGCAAAACGGTTGTAACAAAAACTGTTGCAGAATGCTTATATACAGGTATATGTACCGACACAGGTTCGTTTAGCTATTCTTGTAATAGTCCAACGGTTTACAATGCTACTGCACATCTTGTAGAAGCAGGTGTAAATGTGAGTGATATTCATAGCAATATCTACAACTCTTACTCCAAAGAGCGTTTGTTGCTTTTGGGTTTTTGTATTAATCAGCGACTTAGGATATTTGACGATATGAAGCTTGCGTATTTTTATATCTCAAAAGAAGATCAGAAACGTTTTGCTGCACAAAAAGGTGATTTGGAAGGAGTGGTAAACTACACTTTGATGATGGAAGATATACAGGTAGGTGCTTTAGTGAAGGAAAACGATGAGGGAGTGGTAAGAATATCATTCCGCTCAAAGTCTGATTTTAATGTCAACGACTTTGCACGTAAATATTTTGATGGAGGTGGACATAGGAAAGCTTCTGGAGCAACCTCTACAATGAATCTTGAAGATACCTGTACGTATATGGAAGAATGTTTTCGTAAAGAATTGTTGTTATGAGAAAAATGATTAATGCATTGTGTGCCATTTTTGGGATAGCATTGTTATCATTGTTGCAATCATGCAATAACGATATTCCAATTACCGATTTGTCGGAAAATAAAGGCAAGCAATCTTATAAAACAAATATGATGACTGCTAGTAATTATGTAGCAAAATCGGAAGAGACAGAAATAGACGGATATGTAAAGCGTCGTAGATGGACTGATATGAAACGCATGGAAAACGGTTTGCGTATATGGGAATATCAAAAAGGTGAAAAAGCTATAAACTATGATGACGAGGTGGTTTTCAGCTATTCGGTGCAAAGTATATCAGGTAAAGATATATATGTAAATGAGCTTGATACAATAGTTGTAGGGCGTAATGAGCCTAATATTGGATTGGATAAGGCAATGCTGTTTTTACACCATGGTAGCAAGGCAAAACTGATACTTCCTTCGCATTTAGGTTATGGTTTTATAGGTGATAGTGACCGTATAGGTACCAATATGATACTGGTATATGATATAGAAATAAAATAATAAACAAAAATAATAATATTAATAAATAAGAGAAAATGAAAAACTTGATGAAAACAGTTGCATTGTTTTTTGCAACAGCATTGATGTTTACGGCTTGTGGTCCGAAATCTGATATTGAAGGTTTTGAAAAAACAAAATCGGGTTTGCACTACAAATTTGAACAAGAAAACAAGGGTGCCCAACAAGCTCAGATGGGTGATGTGTTGGTGGTAGAAATGAAAATGAGTTTGGACGACTCGTTGCTTTTTGACAATACAGGAAATCCTCAGCGCATGTTCGAGATTGCAAATTCACTTTTTGACGGAGATATAAACGAAGGATTATTGATGTTACACATAGGTGATGTTGCAACTTTTGCAGTAGAAGCCGATTCAATGGCTGCACGTTTTCCGATGCCTCCTTATTATAAGCAAGGTGTTGGTTCGAAGGTATATTATGAAATAACTCTAAATGGAATAATAACCAAAGAAAATGTAGACAAAGAAAAAGCTGAATTTGAAGCCACAATGAAAAAACTTCGTGAAGAAGAGTCAACTATTTTGGCTAAATATATAGAAGACAATAATATAAGTGTACAACCAACTGAAAGCGGATTGTACATTATTGAAAAAAGAAAAGGTAAAGGTCCAAAAGTAGAAAATGGTAAAGCGGTAAAAGTAAATTATACAGGTAAATTGTTGGATGGCAAGGTGTTCGACACAAGTGTAGAATCTGTAGCTCAAGATGCAGGTGTTTACAATCCAAATCGTCCTTATGAACCGTTGGCCTATGTAGTAGGAGAGATGCCACTGATAAAAGGTTGGGAAGAGGCTATGTACACATTGAGCCAAGGAAGTATAGCCACAATTGTAATACCATCCAATTTGGGCTATGGAGCTAGTGGCAATCAAGGTATTCCTCCTTACTCACCTCTTGTTTTTGATTTAGAAGTAGTAAGTGTAAAATAAACGAATTGTTTTTGAACGAATATTTCAAAAAGGTGTATCATAAATTCTCAGATACACCTTTTTTATTTTCAATATATAGCCTCAAAAAATACCTCGTGATTTAGTTGAATTTCCCTCACGATGAAAATATAACTACTACGAGATGTAGGTAAATCCAGCTCGCGAGGGAGATTTATAGGCTGGATGGTATGTTTTTTTATTTGTATATCAAAATATTCTTGTAGGAATGTATTTGCAAAACCAAACATTCCGGATTTAATTCAACCAATATGTTTATCTATTAGAATTAAAAATAGAATGTTTAAAAAAATGATAAAAATATGAATGTATTACAAATATTTGATATATAGAGATATTGTTGTTGTTAATGCTAATTTAAAACTATATTGCTGAATAAAAAACGCAAATATGTTTTTCTGTTTGAAAAAAAATGACTACCTTTGCAAACTGAAATTGAGTATAAAGTATAATAGAAAATATTAGAGTTATGACAGAATTTATACTTCCTGCAGTATTGGTATTAGGCATAATAGGTGCCATATTTGGAATATTGTTGTATTTTATAGCACAGAAATTTAAGGTAATAGAAGACCCCAAAATCGATGAGATAGCCGATGTATTGCCTGGGGCAAATTGTGGAGGTTGTGGAAAAGCAGGCTGTAGAGCTTTGGCCGAGGCATTTGCAAAACAAGGTAATATGGAAGGATTACGTTGTCCGGCAGGAGGCGATGAAGTAGCTGCAAAGGTGGCTGCAATATTAGGAATAGAGGCATCTACAGCAGAACCTCAAGTGGCAGTGATACGTTGCTCAATAGGTTGCACTGCTTCAGAACCAAAATCAAAGTATCAAGGTATGCAAAGTTGTGCTTTCGCTAATGGTTTATATGTAGGTGAAAGCGGTTGTGCATATGGTTGTTTGGGTTTAGGTGACTGCTACAAAGTTTGTCAGTTTGATGCTATTAAATTAGATCCCGAAACAGGTTTTCCAATTGTTGATGATAATAAGTGTGTAGGTTGTGGTGCTTGTACCCAAGCATGTCCACGCCATGTGATAGAACTTAGAAATAAAGGAACTAAGAATCGCAGAGTTTATGTTTCGTGTGTAAACAAGGAAAAAGGAGCTATTGCACGCAAGACATGTGCTAATGCATGTATAGGCTGTGGCAAATGTGCAAAGATATGTCCATTTGGAGCTATAACAGTGGAAAATAATTTGGCTTATATCGACTATACGAAGTGTAAACTTTGTAGAAAATGTGAGAGTGAATGTCCTACAGGAGCTATAAAGGCTGTGAACTTTCCGCCAAAACGTGAAATACAAACTCCAGTAGTTGAACAACCAACCACTGTAAATAACGAAAATAAAGAAAATTAGTAATCTGCTAATGCACGTATAACAATGAAAACATTTCAAATGGGTGGTGTACACCCCGAAGAGAATAAACTTTCTACACAAGCTTCAATAGAAGTATTTCCGTTGCCCAAACAAGTTACGGTTTTCTTGAATCAACATTTGGGAGCCCCTGCTACACCTATAGTAGAAAAGGGAATGGCAGTAAAAACCGGCCAACTGATAGCTAAGGCTGAGGCTTTTGTATGTGCCAACATACA
>JAGCLZ010000030.1 GCA_017646685.1 Bacteroidales bacterium
AGAGCTGTGTAAGTTATTCATATTAAGAACAACATACCCATTACACACCGTAATTCTTGAAATAGGAGGATCTCTAAATGCTTCCCCATCCGGGTCCACCAACCGAATCGGGTTCCACCCACAATAAGCATAAGGAGACAACGAAGGATACTTATCCGCCATAGGATCTACAGACAACCAACCAGTCATTAAATCCGAGTCGTAATACCGTGCACCGAAGTAGGAAAAGCCTGTTTCTGAGTCTCTTTCTTTCCCGGTAAAGGATTGGGGGTATTTTGAGCTATATTTTAGTTGGTTTTGTTGCATATTTTATACTAGGTATTAATGATGAATAATGCTATAATTATCGTGCTTTGTCCATGCACCTATGATTGAATCGGCTTTAGTTTTTTCAATAAAGTCGGTATTAAAACCATAAAATTGTGGTTGGTTTTCGCAATTATCCTTTATTGCATATTCATATGTACACCTCCAAATATTTTCATAATAATCAAATCCGATAGTTAAAACTTCACGTCGATCACCATCGACATGGCTATACACAGTGGGACTATAATATACATCAAGTTCTTCCAATAACATACTGTCACAATATAATATTTGTTTGTACTGCAATATTGTTTTATTATCTTTTGGTGGTGTCCAAATATCACCGGAGATTTGTTTGCCCTTGGTATTAAAGGAACCATAATATGGAGTCCAAGAATAATCATTATGTTGGCATGTCCATCGATAATCTAAATCTGTTAAATTCATATTGTTTATAAAACTTCTACATTCACTCTTTTTATCGCATGAAAAAAGACAAAGCGATATAATAAGAAGTAAAAACAAAGATTTTTCTTTCATTGTGCATTGATATTAAATGATTCAGACCAACGCCATATTTGTTGCAAATTTCCGCCTAATTTTATTCCAACACCTCTCTCTTTGCTTGGAATAATGGCATCATGACTTCCGTTTTTGTCGTTATCCTTGCGCAAACGTGTAGCAGATTCCCAACTAGATGTATTGGTAACTTCAAAATTTAAAATATATTCTCCTTTTTTACCTCCTTGAGAAATACTTATGGATGTATTGTATGAACCTAAAAAAGATGTAACAATATTACCTTCCGTAACTCCATCATAAAATTGATCTTGTCCATATACCCAAGTTTTAGCAACTTTTTCGAATATTCCATTTTTTATATTGTCAATTGCTATATTACGAACATTATTAACCCCTTCTTGATTTTTCAACGCCATAGTGGTATATGCATTTGATCCAAAATTAATGTGAGAGCTATTGCCAAGTTCAAACAGCCAAATATTTACTAAGTCCCCCCAACCCATTGTCTGAGGATTCATATCTGTAGCTTTTTCTATTCCATTTTTTATTGGAGATATCGAACTATTAACTTTTGAGACTAAAGATGGATTCGATTTTAGAATGACAGAGGCATTAGTGTATAAATTATAAGCAAGTTCAGCAGCTGAAGTTATTGCATTTGCAATTATTTCTTTTGGATTAGGTAAATTTGGGTCTTCTCCATCCGGGTCCACCAGCTTAATAGGATTCCAAGCACAATAAGCATACGGAGACAACCCCGGATACTTATCCGCCATAGGATCTACAGACAACCACCCCGTCATCAAATCCGAGTCGTAATACCTAGCACCGAAGTAGGAAAAGCCTGTTTCTGAGTCTCTTTCTTTCCCGGTAAAGGATGGAGGGTAATTGCTGTTTATATTTAGGTATATTTGGCTCATATTTTCTTGTTTTTGATGTGCAAAGTTACACAATTATTTCGATACAAAAGTTAAAAACCTTGCAAGCGAGGAAATAATTTTTCCTTCCCGAGGGAAATGTATCTACATCACGATGGAGTTCAAACTACATCCCGATGAAAATTCATCTACATCACGATGTAATTTCGGGGGCTATATAGTGCCCCGAAATTGATGGTATACCATTATTCCAATTACACCCTATCGTGAATAGATTTATGATAGGGTATAAATAAAGGCAACTTCTAAAAATTCCACGTTCTATGAAATATTAACATGTAATGAAGAACTTTTGCGTTGTTGACTTCGTCGACGTTACTATCACTCGAAAGAACTAATACTTAGGTATTTCTCTTTAGTAGCTTAATAGCAACGTTGACGTTTTTTTACGTAAATCTTTCTATTTCTTTTTGGGGTCGCATAGCCAGCTACATTCAACCCAAAGAAATCTATTGTAGAGACGTACTACGGCGTCTCTGCTAGCAAAATTCCGCAAATCATAAGCAAAGCAATTTTTAGAAGTTTCCAAAAACGAAATATTATCTGAAAAAGTCGTATCTTTGCAACGGTGAATATAGATTTGATTTATCTTTACAAAACTGTATATCAATTTTGTAAGGTATTATTTTTTAATATTAGACGATTATAATTATAGAATAAATGTTCAAGATAGTCAACAAAAAGGAATTGGCACAGGATACTGTGCTTATGGATGTACATGCACCACGTATAGCCCAATCGGCTTTGCCTGGTCAGTTTCTTATCGTAAAGATGGATGAAAACGGCGAGCGAATACCTCTCACTATCAGCGATTATAATTTAGAGCAAGGTACGGTTACGATAGTTTTCAAAGTTATAGGCCATTCCACACGCAAGATGGCACAATACAACGTTGGCGAAAGTTTTCGCGATGTTGTAGGTCCGCTAGGTCGCCCATCGGAGTTTGTATCGCTTTCGGAAGAAGAACTAAAACAAAAGAAGTTTGTTTTCGTTGGTGGTGGAGTGGGCATAGCCCCTATATATCCACAAGTAAAATGGTTGCACAACCATGGTGTGGAGGTTGATTGTATAATAGGAGCACGCACCCGTTCGCTATTGGTGTTTGAAGAGGAGCTACGCAGTGTATGCAACCTATATGTTACCACCGACGATGGTTCGTCGGAATACAAAGGTGTGGTAACCGAAGTGCTGAAAACCCTTATTGACGGTGGCAAGAAATACGACGAAGTTATTGCCATAGGCCCGATGATAATGATGAAATTTGTGTCGCAAACAGCTCATAGCTATGGAATACGCTGCACCGTAAGCCTCAACTCGCTTATGGTTGACGGCACCGGTATGTGCGGAGCCTGCAGAGTAAGCATTGGTGGCGAAACCAAATTCACCTGCGTTGATGGTCCGGAATTTGACGCCTCGCTGGTAGATTTCGACCTGGCAATGAAACGCCAAGCTATGTACAACACCGTTGAAGGCAAAAAACAAATGGATGCCGAAGAAAAGGCCGAAGGTCATATATGCCACATAGGAGGTATAACCGAGGAGATGCGCGACAAGAAACATCGCATACCCGTTCGCGAGCAAGACCCCAAAGTACGAGCCAAAAACTTTGACGAAGTATGCCTAGGCTACAACGCCGAAGAAGCAATATTGGAAGCCCAACGCTGCTTAAACTGCAAGAACCCTCAATGTGTAAAAGGCTGCCCTGTAAACATTCATATCCCCGACTTTATCAAATACGTAGCTGAAGGCAACTTTATGGAGGCTGCCAAGGTTATAAACAAAGATACCGCATTGCCGGCAGTGTGCGGACGTGTGTGTCCACAAGAAAAACAATGCGAAGGCAACTGTGTACTAGGCAAGAAAGGCGAAGCGGTGGCAATAGGAAAACTCGAACGCTTTATTGGCGACTGGGTGAGGGAAAACAACATAGTGTTTGACAAAGCTGTGGCCAACAACGGACACAAAGTTGCCGTTATAGGTAGTGGTCCATCGGGCATAACTTGTGCCAAAGAACTGATGATGATGGGCTACGACGTTACAGTTTTCGAAGCCCTTCACGAATATGGCGGAGTACTTGTGTATGGCATTCCGGCATTCCGTTTGCCAAAAGAAACAGTGGTACGCTACGAAATAGAGAATGTACAACGCATGGGAGTACATTTTGAAAAAGACATCATAATA
>JAGCLZ010000031.1 GCA_017646685.1 Bacteroidales bacterium
TACCCAAATCACCTAGTTGAACACTATAACCTAAAGCAATGTAAAGTTCTACAATTTGAAGACTACTTTCTATTGCAGCTTTAACCATTGTAGGTTGCATACCGGTATGTTTGCAGGCAAACTCTATCACCTCCTTTTCGGATATGCTTCCCGATAGTACCAAGTTTAGAACGTATTTCAGTTCTTTCTCCTTCGTGCCAATCTTTGTCATTGGTCTTTGTCTGGATTCTAATTTGATCATGATGAATAAAATTTAAATTAATAATTATATCTTGATGTGAACGAAGAGAAGCTGCAGCATTATCTTTATATGTCACTTTCAAGATCAAGACAAACGTACATGGATTTTCCGAACCTGCAAAATAAAATTGATGTTTTTTATAGATATTTTGTTCCTCAACGAATGCCTATTGTATCTTTGCGACAATTTATAAGGATAACACTTCTTTTCAAGCCCACACAAGAGAATGATTTTACCCTTTGTTTGTTGGCAAGAATCCTTTTCCCAACTAGTTTTTATCATAAAAGTTGCATTTCTTACCGAAACTTGTACAACATCTACTATAATATCTTGCAGATTAACAACAAAAAATGTAACTTTGCATTCTGATTGAAAGAACCAAAGAATATACAATTAATTAATAAACAATAATATAAACAAGGAGAATATAATATGGGAAGAGCGTTTGAATACCGCAAAGCACGTAAGATGAAACGTTGGGGCAACATGGCAAGAACATTTACCCGCATAGGTCGTGAAATAGAAATAGCCGTAAAAGCCGGTGGCCCTGATCCCGATTCTAATGCACGTTTGCGTTTGTTGATACAAAATGCACGTACCGAAAACATGCCTAAGGAAAACGTAGAAAGAGCCATAAAACGTGCCGTTTCGAAAGATACTACTGCATACAAAGAAGTTGTTTACGACGGAAAAGGTCCTTATGGTATTGCCATCGTGGTAGAAACTGCTACAGACAATCCTACTCGTACAGTAGCAAATGTAAGAGCAGCTTTCGTTCGCGGAAAAGGCGAATTGGGAACAATGGGTATGAACGACTTCATGTTCGAACGTAAATGTAGCTTCGTAGTGGCATACAAAGAAGGTATAGATATGGATGAATTGGAACTTGAAATGATTGACTGTGGTATAGATGAAATGTTCCGCGACGAAGACGACATACTGATATATGCCGATTTCCAAAACTTCGGACCTATACAAAAATATTTGGAAGACAATAGTTTTGAAATAAAATCTTTCAAATTCGAACGTATCCCTACTGACCTAAGAGAGCTTACCGAAGAACAACAAGAAGAGGTAAACAAACTATTGGAACGTTTGGAAGACGATGATGATGTTACCAACATTTTCCACAATATGGCATAATTAGAATTATATGTAATATCATTTTTCAACATTATACACACATTCATAAGATACATTATGGATGTGTGTATTTTTTTATATTGATGACATAATCTGCAAAATATACGTTTATACCAAAAAGTTCCATACCTAACAAGCATAATCCACATACTTCCAATCTTCTCATCATATTCCCAACAATCGTCCGAATAATGTATTATTAAAGAAAACATATATACTTTTTTTGTATATATATATGTTTTAATGTATAGGATAGAGTTGGTGGAATACAATGAAGTATCTTTTCGAATAGTACAATATATCAAACCCGAAAATCGAGATTGTTTTCTTTATGTGGAATATAATACCTTTGCACCTGCTATCCTATATAACAACGAAAATATAAAAGGGTATTGCCCAATGGGCAATACCCTTTTATCAACTATTTTAAATATAGTCCTATTTAACTATCAACTTGCGAGTTGTATTAAAGTTATCATTATAAATATGTACGAAATATGTACCTTTTGCCAAATTGGTAACATTGATAGTTTTTACCAACGAACCTTCGCAATTGATGCTTTCGTTTTCAATTGTACGTCCGTTTATATCCATTAGTATAAATTCAACCTTACCACTTATTCCATCAACCGATATTGTTGTTTCGTCAGCAACAGGATTTGGATAGATTTGTACATTCAGTTCGTTACCTGGCACAGAATTTATACCCACTGTGGTTCGGAATTGAACATTGGCCGACCATGCACTATATACACCTTCGGCACATATATTGCGCACATATACATCATAGACCACATCCGATTCCAAACCTTGGATAGTGAAGGACGGTGTACCAGTAACTATTTCGTTGGTTCCGTTTCCTTCGGCAAAACCTTCTATACCATACGATATTTCCCACTCTGTTTGTCCTTCGGCAGGAGTCCAAGAAATGGTAGCGCTGTTTGAAGATATACCATTTACTACAACATCAGTTACTCCATTGCACGATGAGGTTTGGAATGTGTAAGCCTCTGTCCATTCGCTATACACTTCCACAGCTTGGTTGCATACACATTGTACGTACACTGTATATTGTGTGGAAGGATAAAGATTGGCAAGTGTTGCTGTCGATGTAGTTGTCACAATAGTATCCCATGTAGATTGGTCGTTGCCATAGCCGTAGGCCACTCTGTAAGCTTCAGCTTCTTCGGCATCTGTTTGCCACGATATTAGTGCCAAAGAATATGTGATATTTTCAGCCGATACAGATGTCGGTGTTGTACAAGGATACTCCAATGTAACTACAGTTGCCAATACCCAATCGGAATAAGTTATAGAGTCACATACTTTTCTTACACGGAATTCATAAGATGTTTCGGGGTATAGATTTACAAATGTATATGTATTGGTATTTTGCACAAGTATTTCTGTTGCCCATTCATTGACCATTGTTTCTTTGTATGCCACTTCGTAGTTTCCTATTCCATCCCACAACAGTGTTGCGGTAGTTCTATCTGATTGAACCTGCAAAGCAGTAGGTTCCGAACATACCAATCCACAAGATATCAATCGGATATTATTACGATATGCAGCAGTTGATCCTGCCGATGGCGATGAAATATCCACTTGCTCATCATCGGTATTCCACGATAGGGATTTGTTTCCCGCCACAGTATGAGTACGGAAGCGTTGTACTTGGAATCCGCTCGGAGCTTCCGTTCCTGTATTGTCTACTACAGCCACAACAAGGTTGTCCACTCCGTTATAAGCAAATGAAGAGTCAAATTGTATTTCCACCCAATTATTGCTACCGCCATTGTTCCAATTTACATTGCCCGAATATACAAGACTCAGCTCGCTATCGTCTACCCAATCATTAGCCGAAGCAAATACGGTATCGGCAGTGTGGCCTAAATATATACTTACATTTCGTGTTATAGGGCTTTGGTTTGTATATTGGAATGCTATCGACGACAAATCCATGGACTGTCCGCTTTGTGCCAATCCTATTTCGGAGGCAGCATATATTTGTTGAGTATAAGAATAACGATAATGTGGATAGAATGGATAATCGTAAGATGATTGTGTACCATTACCTATGTTTACCATTACAGGGTTATCGCATATACCGGTTGTTATCTGCAACGATTGCCATTCCGACATATCGTTTGTTCCACATACTGCTCTTACATAAATATCATAAGTGGTAGATGGTTGCAAATTATTAATGGTATATGAGCTATCGTTTACCAACATAATTGTACCGGCGCCATGAACAAATCCGTCAGGGCCATATTCCACTTCCCACTCTGTTGCAGAACCTATTTCGGTCCATTTTATAGTAGCCGATGATGCCGAAACCAACGAATCTCTCAAGTTTTGAACCATATAACACGATACCTCTTCGCATTGTACCAACAAATCAAAACCTGAATAATGAATGTTATTATTGCCACTAAAATCAGAAGTAAACTGTATTGTAAGCGGACCGGTAGTTGAGGTACAGTTGATGGTTGTAAATGAACCTGCACCTTGGAACAAAACATTTGCATTGGTATCGGCACCATCGTATATTTTCAAATAGTCCGACATTTGTTCAGAATTAAGAGTTCCGGAAACTTTAACAACGTTGCCTAGTATAGAAGGTTGTATCACTACAAAACTATTGACAGTATCAGAATAACTTCCTACTACACCACCATCATCATATATTCTGGCACTACATGCTTGTATTGTATCTCCGGCATGAGCACTCAAATTATAAACTCCCGGATAGGTTTCCAAATAAGTAGCAGACCATTCCCCTGCACTACCACATACCGAACGGACATACACATTATATATAGTATCTATCGACAAGTTTGGTATTGTATATGGATGCGAAGTTATGCCTAATATTACTGTGCCTTGTCCTGCATTAGGGTCAAAACCATCTGAACCATAGCATATATCCCACTGCGAAGCTGTACCAGCCTCGGTCCAATCAACCACAATAGCATCCTCTTGGAATCCGGCCAATACAATATCAACTGGCGCAACACACGACGGTATGAGTTCAACTTCAATATCGTCAATATAATATGCCGGAGATATACCTGCAGGAACTCTTATAGTTATATACCCATCTGTGCCGGTATATGAATCCAATTGAAGCTGTATTGCCTGCCATGTATCCGAAATAGTTATTGTAACAGTATCTATAGGAACAAATGTAGAGATATTGGTAGGATTAGTCAATACT
This sequence comes from Bacteroidales bacterium, assembly GCA_017646685.1. Lineage (GTDB taxonomy): Bacteria > Bacteroidota > Bacteroidia > Bacteroidales > P3 > HGM05376. The sequence goes on from JAGCLZ010000031.1 coordinate 4,605, forward strand.
CCCACATGTATACTATGAGCAGCAATACTGGTTTTCTTTATGTTAAACGATAATTGCAACGAATCTATCGCTACTGCCATCTTGGGCAATACCAATGCCGACCAATGACTCTCACCACCCTTTAGATACATAGAATTTGATGGTGAATTATAATTATCATTTTTTACCTGAGCATATAATGCAACTGTTGAATTGCTAGACAATCTATTCCAACAATTATTAAATGCACCGGAATAACCAGCTGCCCAAGTATCAAAGTTTTCTGTAAATGGCAACGCCATCTCGCCACAAGGAGTAGTGAACGAAACAACTATAGATGGATCACTCGTATCTGCTTCGCCACATATCCTATAAACATAAACATCGTAAACCGTTTGTCCGGATAAACCATTGACAACACATGATGTATTTGATGTAGTATCTATTATTCCTGTTCCACGAACAAATCCTTGTAGGCCATATTCTACTCCGTACAACGATTCTTCCGAATCATCATCCCACGAAACTACAGCCGAAGTAGCAGTTATGTTGCTTACAACTACACCGCTTACACTTTGGCACGGCACTTGTAGTGAACTTACCATAATGTTATCTATATATCGATATGCATTACCCATTGCTGTATTTGGCATCACTATAGCTATATTACCCTCATTTCCAAGATATTCTTCCAACGACACTTCAAAGTTTTGCCATACATTGTTTGAGTCTACATCTACAGCATCAACCATCTCGAAGGTTGTAATATCTGTTTGATCGGATATTACACCTACTTGTACTTCGTGTACTACACCACTAGTCTTGAGCATGCTAAACGATACTTTCAACGAATTTGTCGAAGCCGTAAAAGTTGGCAATATCAATGCTGAGTACGACGTTGCATTGGCGAACATCTGTATCGAATTGCTATCCGAAAGAAAACGTAAGGAACTAACATTTGGATATGCAAATGACGCAGACACATAGTTGGACAAACGTGACCAACAGTCATTTAGCGACACATTGTTTCCAACAGTCCAAGTATCGAAAGTTTCAGCATATGGCAGTTGCTCTACAGCAGCACATTCTGTTGATACCGAAAGCACTGTGCTTAGGTTTTCTGTTCCACAAAGAGATGTAACACGTATATCATAAGTTGTATTATATTCCAAATTACTTATCGTATATGATGTTTGAGTAATTGCTGATACCTCCAACATCCAATCACTTTCGGTAGTTTCTTTCACTTCAATATTCCACGAAGATTCATCAAAACCGGGTGCCCAAATAAGATCTATCTCATTGCCATTTATATTTGTAACATACACATCCGGACTAGCACACGTTATCCCAGTTTCACAAGTAGCACCAAACACAATATTATTTCTGTAATTTCTTACATTCATTTCACCTTGATATGTAGCCAACGATGTAGCAGGATTTGGATTATGATCATTAGAAGCATAATATATGGATTTGGAAGTAGCATTGTTTTGAGCATGGAATGTACAACTTTGTCCAAAAGAACCGGTATTATCATCAACTGCCAATATCAAATTACTTGTGCCATTGTAAGTAAATACTGAATCAAAGCTGATGGTATTCCATCCCGGAACAAAAGTAAACTGCCCACTATATACAAGACGAAGACTATCAATTGGAACATTATCACTAGCCGACTCAAATATACTACGTTCGGTATGTCCCATATAGATGTTAAGTGTTCTTGCTTGAGCCGCTACATTTGCAGTAGCTAATTCCACCGAAATACTATTGATAGTAGCTACACCTCCCATTTCAGAAACATCGTATATTTGTTGGGTATAACTATATGCTCTATTTATAAATGTAGGATAATTACTTGTAAAAGATGTACCGTTTGTTATTTCAACATCACCTCCTTCCAAACAAGGAGTTTCGAAATTCACACTATCACAAAATCCATTATCACCATTATTACAAAGTCCACACACTTTTACTCTATATGTATTATTTTCGTTCAATCCTGCAAATAAGTAATATCTGTCCGTTGTGATTGCCGATTCCATAATAGTGTTGGTTGCAACATCCACTATTTCTACCTCGTAGCTAGAAGGTTCATCACCAAGATTTCTTATATACGACCATTCTACCATAGCCGAACTACCTGTAACATTCACTATATTTACATCTTGTATCGGAGCACATGTAGGTCTATCCACACATGATGCTTGCAATTCGAAACCGGAAGCGACTTCACTCCAATTGGAAGTAAACTTTATAGTAAGCGGACCTGTGGTTGACATTATCGGTGATATTTCCACCGGAGTAGTTCCGTTGCCCGTAATAGTAGCAAGAATAGGTGCCGAAGTTGTACGGCCATCATATATAACAATATTGTCATTCGATTGCGAAACCAATGTTCCCGAAAGTACAACTAAAGAGTTTGTCGATGAAGGAAAAATTGTTAACGATGAATTACAATTATTTGAATAATCGCCCATAACTCCACCATCGTCATAGATAAGCAAACCACACGCTGTTATAGAATCAGCACCTTCGGCAGACATAGTATATGAGCCAGGACGAACAGTTACAGAACCACGCCATGCACTATAATCGTCGCTACCACAAACTGTACGCACATAAAAATCATAAACAGTATCGGCCGACAAATTATTGATGGTTGTAGATATTGACGACAATACATCTGTCAATCTCACACCATTGGTAGTAGAATAATTATTCATCGAAAATCCAACAGGGCCATATGCCACCTGCCATGCAGAATGTGCAGTAGAATTGTCTGTCCACTGCAATGAAACAGATGTTATAGTATTGGCAGTAGAAACCAATGTTTGTGGTTTTGTACACGATGGACATGACACGGTCAATGTGTCTATCGGACCACTCGGAGTGTTAGTCATATCGCCAGCCTCTGCAATATATAGGCTATTACCATCAGCATCAAACAGTTCAAAAGAACAATCATCATTCCACTGTCCTACCACATTCCATACAAGTCTAATAGAATCCGGACAAACTTGAATTGAAACAGTATCTGTACTACCATTTTGTAAAGTAGCAGTACCACGCAAAGTGGTTCCTTGATACAGCTGAAGATTAGAACCATCCCAACCATCGCCTATAGCATCACCCATAACAATGGTAATAGAGCACATGCTTGCATTATTGTCGCATTGTGCTTTCACTTGCGTTATAAATGGCACAAACAATGCCATAAATAACAATCTCAATAAATTTTTCTTCATTTTTGATTAATCGTAATTATTTTATTATGTTTTTATTTCCCTTACAATAAGAATATTACACACACCATTCCCTAAAACAATCTCATATAAGGAACGGCAAATATACTCACTTTCCTGACAATTAGAGACATAATAATTATTAAAAGAAAGAAACAATCTACAGCACACTATGAATCAGAACACTATAGATTGTTTAACCTTATATACATCCTACAAAGAGATATATAGGCAATTATGATTGTTAACAATTCGGACAAACACTTCCGAACCTCTAATATTCTCTATACTACCGCTTTTGTATCAGTTTATCTATTTCACATATTTTGTCCACTATAGCTTCCGTGTCTATACGACAGTCTTTGTGTAGTTCACGTAGGCTACCATGGGTTATAAAACTATCGGGTATTCCCATACGATATACCTCAACAGGCAGTTTGTTATCAGCAATGTATTCGACTACCGCACTTCCAAATCCACCTTTCAAAACTCCATTTTCTATGGTAATAATGTGCGAATATATTTTTGATACTTCTTGGATAAGACTTTCGTCTAACGGTTTCACAAACCTCATATCATATACTCCCACATTTATTCCCAAATTTTCGGCTATAGTAGCGGCTTGCATTGCGGCGTTGCCTATATGGCCTATGGATAGTATGGCTATATTATGCCCCGTTTTCAAACAGCGACCTTTACCTATCTCTATTTCTTCAAATGGTTTCTTCCAATCCACATGTACACCACCACCTCTAGGATAGCGTATCACAAACGAACCTTTGCCATCAAGCTGAGCAGTGTACATCATATTACGAAGTTCGTGTTCATCTAATGGCGAAGCTATTGTAAGATTAGGTATCGGGCGGAAGTATGCATAATCAAATACCCCATGATGAGTAGCACCATCTTCGCCTACAAGACCTCCCCTATCCAAACAAAAAACTACATTCAGATTTTGTAAAGCCACATCATGTATCACCTGGTCATAAGCACGCTGCATGAACGACGAATAGATATTACAAAACGGCACCATACCTTGAGCTGCCAAACCTGCAGCAAATGTTACGGCATGTTGCTCTGCAATACCCACATCAAACGCACGATTGGGCATTTTTTCCATCATTATATTTAACGAACATCCCGTAGGCATAGCCGGAGTAATACCTAATATCTTTTTGTTTTTATCTGCCAGCTCTACTATGGTATAACCAAATACATCTTGGTATTTCAATGGTTTATTGTCATTATCAGCCACAACTTGCTTTCCGGTATTGGCATCAAACAAACCCGGAGCATGATATACGATAGGATTTTTCTCGGCTTCTTTAAGTCCTTTGCCCTTGCGTGTAACTATATGCAAAAGTTTAGGTCCTTGTATCTTACTAAGCTTTCCTAGTATTTTGATAAGGTTTTCCACATCATGGCCATCTATAGGTCCGAAGTAGCGGAAGTTGAGAGCTTCAAATAGGTTGCTTTGTTTTACCAATGCCGACTTTATAGTTACACCCATCTTGCGGAAAAAGTTTTTCTGTTTCCGCCCTTTATTACCTTCGCCATAGAAATCCCATATCTTATTCTTCAATCTATTATATGCCGACGAGGTTGTAATCGTGGTAAGATAATGGCTTAATGCTCCAACGCTCTTGTCTATTGCTATACCATTATCGTTGAGGATAACCAACAAGTTGGCTTTGGATACACCCGCATGGTTCAACCCTTCGAAAGCCATACCTCCGGTCATAGAACCATCGCCTATTACAGCTATATGTTGGCGAGTATTATTGCCTTCTATAGCCGAAGCTATAGCCATACCCAAAGCTGACGATATGGAAGTAGACGAATGGCCGGTGCCAAAAGAATCGTATTCACTTTCGTCCATTTTTGGAAAACCGCTGAGCCCTTTATAAGTTCGTATTGTATGAAAGCGGTCTTTTCTTCCGGTAATAATTTTATGAGAATATGCCTGATGACCCACATCCCATATAAGTTTATCATCGGGAGTATTGAAAACATAATGCAAAGCAACAGTAAGCTCTACCGTACCTAAACTCGAAGCCAAATGCCCGGGATTGTTTGCTAGCACATCAATTATGTAGGCACGAATCTCGTCGCACAAACATTTAAGCTCATCCGAGTTTAGTTTTTTTAAATCTGCAGGCGTATTAACCTTCTCTAAAACATTATATTGTAGTTTTTCCATATCCATACGTAATAACTTGCAAAAATACCAATTATTTTTCAATATATCTATACCATGAGTATTATTTCTATTATTTCAACATCAATGTTACTACTTTTTTGATGGTTTGCAGACTCCCTTTCGTGTTGTATACCTCTATATATACAACATAATTACCTATCCTACATCTGTTTCCATTCTCGTCGCTACCATCCCATACAAAAGAACCATTGGTTCCCAACCATGCATTTCGCTCCAATGCCTTTACTAGCCGTCCTTGCTCGTCGAATATGGTGATATTGGAAAGCATATCACTCTCATGTATGCTATATGTGATAGTAAGCAAATCGTTGTAACCATCATTGTCGGGCGAAAATATTTCGGGTTCTATGCCAAAGGCATTGTCCGAAACAATCATATTCATAGCCTGAGAGTTTTTGTAAGTAGGCGTTGCCCATCCTGTCTGCTTAGCTGCCGAATGCCAATTGGCAGCACTATTGGTTGGTTCCTCAAACGAGCGACGCTCCAACGATACTCCTTCCACATCAGTAAGCCACCTATAATGAAGTTCTTCGGTATAGTCGAAACGGTCTATCACAGTACTATCTTCCAACGATACTATAACCACACCTTGCTGATTGGAATAGGCCGGCATTTTCTTCATAACCACCACCTTATCACGATGTTTCGCTGTGTAATATCTATATATAGCATCGGCATCGATGGTAAGCACCACATAATCTTGCGGCAACATAAAAACCGAATCGGGCAAGGCTACCATGGTCTTCAACTTTTGCAAATCAGCATCCCATGTTGCCAGTCGAATACTGTTCAGCATAATAGTATAATCGGTGTTATTATATAATTCCACAAAATCCTCTCCATCATCATAAGGGTTAAATAACACTTCGTTGATTAGGATATCACCCGGAGCAACATTATCGACAACTACACTTTTGCCATTTTGGGAAAAAACAGCCTCCGACAAAGAATACATAATCAACAACAATACCACTAACGATTTTCTCATTTTCGACCTCCATAAATTTTATATCTGATAACGCAACTTTGCCGGCTTTATTTCCCTACATATATTATATGTATAAGTATAGCCAAGTTTTCACACCCAACAATCAGTGTATTTCGAGGTATGATTTCTTCCAAATCCCGTAGATTACATTTAACAATATTGCTAAAATTGTAATAGTTTAACAGCAGTGTATTTAACTCGAAAAAGCGAATATTTCTTAGCCAAACATCTACAAACAGTAAATATTTGCAGCATTTCAAAACAAAAATTATAGTGTATTGATAATCAATGATAGCAAAAACAAGAATAATGATATATCACCAACGAAACAAGACCCCGGTGTGACAAACACGACACTATACCGACACAAACTGCACACTTAGCTGAGGCAAACCGGTAGTTTAGGCGAACTAAACTACCGAGACTCGCGATAAAAACAGTCGAGATAGGCGAGCATAATCCCACAAACAAGCAATCTATTTCAAATCTTTCTACCCTCTAATTAACATACATAAATATCATTTAACACTCTATCGTAAGTTTCAACCCTCAAAAACTCGCCAACAAAACAACAATATTCCCGCACAGAGTATCTAATTGTTGCCAAGGACATTCTATATAAAACAGAAAATATTTCTAAAGAAAATAACAATAAATAGAAACTATTTTCGATTATTCTCGTATTTAGTAGGAGCCAAAAATATTGCACAAACAATAAACTTGAAGAAACATATATTTGTAATATGAAAGAACGATTTTTCGAACTAAATGACTTTTTTAACGACATGATAAAATCAAAAACTAATATCATTCCCATTATATCGGAGTTTGACGAAGATTTGATACTTACCGACGAAAATATCCCAAACACATTGCCCCTACTACCATTGCGCGGCAATGTACTGTTTCCTAAAATAATATTACCTGTAACAGCAGGACGCAAAAAGTCTATAAAGCTACTTAAGGAAGCATATAAATCTGGCGATTATATAACTGTAGTAGCACAAATGAACGATGCCGAAGAGCCCGTTCGCGAAGATCTCTTTGATGTAGGCACCGCCGCCAAAGTAATAAAAACATTGGAACTTCCGGACGGAAACCTTTTGGCCATATTGCAAGGAGGCCCACGTATACTATTGGAAGAAATAACCGAAACCAAACCATACCTTATGGCCAACACAAGTTTACTTCCCGAAAAAGAAGATATAAGTTCCGAGGATATGGATCCCGAAGCTAAAGTATTGCTCGACAATATCAAAGAACTATATGGAAAGACCATAAAGCACCTTCCAAACTTGCCACAAGAAGCTTCGTCCGTTATAAAGACCATAAAAAATCCTATAATATTAATAAACTTCATAGCTTCGCACCTAGAAATAGCTATTGATGAAAAACAAAGTTTATTAGACATAGATTCGCTAAGAGAACGTGCCAAATACGCTATGAATCTTCTTGTAAAAGAAATGCAATTTTTGGAAGTTAAAGAGCAAATCCAAAACAAAGTAAAGTTTGATATGGATAAGCAACAACGCGAATACTTCCTAAGCCAACAACTGAAAACGATACAAGAAGAATTGGGTGGCAATCCAAACGACCAAGACTATGAATCCCTAAACGTACGCGCTGCTCATAAAAAATGGGGCGAAGAGATGATGTATATATTCGATTCAGAACTTGAAAAACTTATGCGTTTAAATCCGCAATCGCCCGACTACTCCACACAATTGAACTATCTAAACACACTACTCGACCTTCCTTGGAACGAATACACCAAAGATAATCTAGACTTGAAACATGCACAGAAAACTTTGGACAAAGACCATTACGGTATCGAGAAAGTAAAAGAACGCATATTGGAATACCTTGCTGTACTCAAATTGAAGGGCGACATGAAATCGCCTATACTATGCTTGGTAGGTCCTCCGGGTGTTGGAAAAACTTCTCTTGGAAAATCCATCGCTTCGGCACTCAATCGCAAATATGTACGTATGGCATTGGGTGGGCTGAGAGATGAAGCCGAAATTCGCGGCCACCGCAGAACATACATTGGAGCAATGCCGGGACGAATCATCCAAAATATAAAGAAAGCAAAATCGTCAAATCCGGTATTTATTCTTGATGAAATAGACAAGGTTATGGGCATGAGTGTAAACGGAGACCCTGCTTCGGCACTACTTGAAGTATTGGACCCTGAACAAAACACAGCATTCCACGACAACTATTTGGATGTGGATTACGACCTTTCGAAAGTAATGTTTATAGCCACCGCCAACACAACAAGCACTATCCACCCTGCCCTTTTGGACAGAATGGAAATCATTGATGTGTCTGGCTACATATTGGAAGAGAAAATAGAAATAGCACGCAAACATCTTGTACCTCGCCAATTAAAGGAACATGGATTGAAGAAAAACCAATTCACATTCTCCGAAAGCCTAATATCGCAAGTGATTATGCAATATACACGCGAGTCGGGTGTACGTCAGCTAGAAAAATCTATCGCAAAAATCATACGCCACAATGCGGTAAAGATAGTAAAAGACGAATTGCCCGAAAAGTCGATAAAGAAAGAATCTCTCAAAGAAATTTTGGGATTACCTATGAACCACAACGAAAATCGCAACCGCAACGAGGTAGGTGTGGTTACCGGTTTGGCATGGACAAGCGTAGGTGGGGAGATATTGTTTATCGAATCATGTTTAAGCAAAGGTAAAGGACAATTGTCCATGACCGGAAACTTGGGCGATGTAATGAAAGAGTCGGCAAATTTGGCATACGAGTATATCAAAGCCAACTCCGACAACCTTGGTATCGACGAAAATATATTCGAAAACAAAAATGTACACATACACGTACCCGAAGGTGCTACTCCCAAGGATGGACCATCGGCCGGTATAACTATGTTTACAGCACTGTTATCGGTATTCACACAACGCAAAGTGCGTTCCAACTTTGCAATGACAGGCGAAATAACACTTCGCGGACAAGTATTGCCCGTTGGTGGAATAAAAGAAAAAATATTGGCTGCCAAACGTGCCAATATTACCGACATAATACTTTGCCACGAAAACCAGAAAGATATAAATGAAATCAAAGATACATATTTGGAAGGACTTTCGTTTCATTATATAAAAGAAATGAAAGAAATAATACCATTGATTTTTGAATAGGAAAATACGATATGAGAAATAATCAATCACATAAGTCGATAATAATATATTGTATCTGTTTTCTTGTGTTTGCTTGCTGTACAATCGAATTACAAGCACAGCGAATAATGAAAGAAGGCGATAAGCTAATGAAAAAAGGCGAGTATCATAAAGCATTGCTCGCCTACAAAAAGTCGGAGGCAAAAATAGGCGAAGAAAAGCCTACCATTCAAGCCCAATATTTATCCAATATAGCTGAATGCTACCTCCGATTAAACTATTACTCATTAGCACTATCTTATTTCGAAAAGGCAGCAGAACACGATTCGGCATACGTGAATTCACTAAACTCATATATCGAAACATTGAAAAACAATGGAAAGTACGATAAAGCTCTTGATTTGTTTTATCAACAACTTCTAATAAACAACCAAAAAAATACCGACTCATCGTATTTAAGCAACAGTTTGGTAGCTTACTCGTTTCCATATCAAAATTTGGCAGAAAACAAACTCTTTACAATATTACCCCAAAACAGTATCAATACCATGGGTAAAAAAAGAGGATTGTCTGTAATCAACAACAGATTGTATTACTCTACAACAGGATATAGCATAATACCCGACCAAAAAGATTATCTTGAAAAAACAACAGAGTATACTTTGTTTTCGGCAGATATAATAGATGGCAATATTGCAAACTCTATTATAGAAGCAGAATTAATAAATATGGAATCCAATATTACATACATGTGTATTCATCCAACAACAAACAATTTATTCTTCACTGTATTGACCTCCAACAATGAAGAGTATTTATACGAATCAAAATATATTGACGGCAAATGGGAAAACACAAGTAAAGTAAAGATTGGTAAAAAAACTATACCCGTATCACATCCTATTTTCAGCAATGATGGAAAAACAATGATATTTTCATCAAATACATCCAATAGCGTTGGAGGCTACGACCTATGGTACACCGAACTTACCGAAAAAGGATGGAACGAACCTAAGAATTTAGGCAACAACATAAATACCAAAGACGATGAAATATGCCCATTCCTGTATAAAGGTTCTCTGTTCTTCTCATCAAATGGATACATGGAAAGCTATGGCGGATTTGACATATATTGTTGTGTTAATTGGAAAAACGATACAGATATAAAAGTAGAAAACATCAAACAACCTTACAATTCATATGCCGATGATTTTGATTTTGTTATAAACAATGAATCGAACAAAGGTTTTTTGATAAGTACTCGCGACTACACATCTACCAATGATAAGATATATTCTTTTTCAGAACCTCCATACTTCACTATAATAAGAGGGTCTGTGGTTGACAACTACAACAATCCACTATCCGATGCCACTATAATAGTATCCGAAAATGGTTCATCGGCGTATGCAGTTAAAACCAATGGAGATGGCAACTACTTAGCGTATCTCAAAAACAATCATAACTATACAATAGAAATAAGTAAATCTAACTATCTGTCTATACAAAAGGACTTTTCCACACAAAGCAACAAAACAATAGGCAACTCCGAAATAACTCTCGAAACAACTCTCGACGGATTTGAACTAAATAAAGCTTATAAGATTGATAACCTATTCTTTCAAACTGCTACTTGCGAACTTCGGCCGGAGAAAGAAATATTGTCTAAAGTAGAAACATTCCTCAAACAAAATTCTCATTTGGACTTATGTTTATACATATTTAGTTACATAAACGACAACGAGAAATTCAACGACTTGCTAAACACTGGTCGCATCAAATCCATCACCAATTTTTTCGGCGAAAAAAGTATAAACGAAAACCGCATCAAATTTAGAAAATACAGCAATGAGATACCTACCAATTTCGGAAAAGTAGATCTCAAAAAAGATACATCATACCTACTATATTTTGTGTTTATCAACCGAGGTAACGATGTTATAAAAGTCAATACAACTTCAAGATAAAATGTCTATTTCCATCATTAAAAAATAACCCTTAGAGAGTCTCTCGGAGAACATTCGAGTCTTCACCGCTGAAGGTTCGAGTCTTCACCCATAGGTATAGAACTATTTAAAAATCAAACATTTAATATTTCAAGAAAAACCTCTCAACATCATCGGTAAATAAAGCGTAAATCGATTCTTAAAAATTGCTTTTACCAACAATTTTCTATAAAAGTAGACATCTTCGCTTTTACGATAGCAGCAAACCATTATCATGAAACAAAAGTTTTGCCACAGCATAATAATAAAAGAATATTTATTACGTTTTGATAAATCAAATTTGTTTAGCTGATGATAAAATATAACAGAACAACTCTTTCCAATGGCTTAAAAGTGATAACGCACAGTGAACCTTCGACTCCAATGGTTTCGGTCAACTTGTTGTACAATGTAGGTTCGCGCGATGAACATTGCAACAAAACGGGTTTTGCTCACCTATTCGAACACTTGATGTTTGGTGGCTCGAAAAACATTCCGGACTACGACCTTTGTGCCAATCAAGCAGGTGCCGAAAACAATGCTTTTACATCCAACGATATTACCAATTATTATATCACCCTTCCATCGGCATATTTGGAAACAGCCCTGTGGATGGAATCGGACCGCATGAACGAGTTGGCATTTTCTAGCAAAAGCCTCGAGGTTCAACGCAACGTAGTTATCGAAGAGTTTCGCCAACGCTACCTCAATCAGCCTTACGGCGATGTGTGGCTACTATTACGTCCATTGGCTTACAAAGTTCACCCCTATCGCTGGCCTACCATTGGCAAAGATATATCGCATATCGAACAAGCTACTATGGACGATGTGAAGGAGTTTTTCTACAAATTTTATCGTCCCACCAACGCTACCTTGTGCATTGCAGGTAATATCGACGAAAACCGTGCGGTAGACTTGGCAAACAAATGGTTTGGAACCATCGAAAGTGGCACACCCTACCACAGGCAGTTACCCATGGAACCTACCCAAACCGAGGCTCGCAGCCTTACGGTAAACCGTGATGTGCCGGCATCGGCCATATACAAGGCCTATAAGATGAGCCAACGTATGTGTCACGACTATTATGCTTTCGACCTTATGTCGGACATACTTTCCAACGGCAACTCGTCGCGACTTTACCTCGAACTTGTAAAGAAAGAAAAACTATTTACCGAAATCAACGCCTACATTACCGGCGATGCAGATGAGGGGCTCTTTGTATTTGTTGGCAAACCTGCCGAAGGTGTGGATATGGCTACTGCCGAAAATGCACTGCTACACCAAATGGAACGGCTTAAAAACGAAACCATCGAAGAAAGCGAACTACAAAAGGTCAAGAACAAACTAGAGATAACTTTCAAATATTCGCAATACAAAGTGCTAGACAGAGCAATGAACCTTTCGTACTTTGATTGGCTTGGAAACATTGATTTGATTAACGACGAACCTTTGTCGTATGCCAAAGTAACCACCGACGATATCAAGCGGTTGGCATCTCAAACCTTTGTACCCGAAAAGTGCTCGACGCTATATTATTTAAAGAAAAGACAATAAATATCGGTTTGATATGAGATGGCTTAGATTCATAAAAATGCTGTTGGAACTCATTCCTACTCGCGAACGCTTTGATAAATTCATCGAACGCTTCTTTGGATATATCTTTTCAAAAATGAAGATGGAACTTCCCGACAAGGAAAAGATGTTTGCAATAATATTCCGTTCGGACACACCGGCAGGCAAACAATTTGACATCTACTTACTTTACGCCATAGGATTAAGTGTTCTTATACTTATCCTCAACAGCATACCCAGCCTCAACAGATATCTTTCCATACCGTTTTTGATATTGGAATGGGCTCTTACATTAGCCTTCACCGCCGAATATCTTTTGCGTATATACTGCTCAAAAAACGCTATGCGGTACATCTTTTCGTTCTATGGCATAGTGGATGCCCTTTCGATATTCCCGTTCTACCTTGGAATAATATTCCCAAGTATGCAGTCGGTTGCCGTTATCAGAATCTTGAGGGTGTTGCGTGTGTTCCGCATCCTAAATATGGGTAGCTTTATGCAAGAGGCATCGATACTTCTGCTGTCACTCCGCAAAAGCCTGCGTAAGATAGTAATATTTATGATGTTTGTGTTCATAACAGCCATAATACTTGGTAGCTTTATGTATGCCATAGAAGGCGATATCAATCCCAACCTATCATCTATACCAAAAGGAATATATTGGGCAATAGTGACACTTACAACCGTAGGCTACGGCGACATAACACCTCTTACCGACATGGGACAGATAGTAGCCGGAATAATGATGATACTAGGTTACTCCGTGATAGCAGTACCCACCGGAATAATAAGTGCCGACATAATAAGCACCGACAAGAAAAGCAGCAAAAAAAAGAAGCACAACGCCGACGACGAAGAACCTCTGAAAAGAATACGCTCATGCCCTAACTGCGGATGGCAAACCGAAGACCAAGATGCAGATTACTGTAAACGTTGTGGAACCGAAATGGTAGAAATAAGATAGAATAAAACAAACAATAATTAATACACGACACAATGAAGAAAATAGTTATTTTCCTATTAGTGGCAATTATGGGAACAACCTTATATGCCCAACAAAGCCAACCCACACAAACAACAAAAGCCTACTGCTCGCTTACAGCCAAAGAGTTTGCCGACAGCATATCGACAGTCAAAGCCATAGTGGTAGATGTACGCACTGCCAAAGAGTATGCCACAGGGCATATAGAAGGTGCCATAAACATAGTATGGGACAACAATTTCAAGACCTCATTACAAGCTGCCAATCTATCCAAAGAACAACCGTTGGCTGTTTACTGCCGTAGCGGTCGTCGCAGCAAAGCAGCTGCTAATGTGCTTGTACAAGAAGGCTACAAGGTTATAGAGCTTGACAAAGGCATAATAAGCTGGCAACAAGCCGGCTTGCCCGTGATTAAATAAATATCCCAAAAGCATGGTATTGAAGAAAGAGACACGACAAATCGTGTCTCTTTTTTTGCTGTTACGTCGTTTTCATTGGGCTTTTTATCGAATTATCTTATTGATTTCTACAGTTGTTTTCTTTTGGACTGCAAAAGTAAAATAATATTTTTTCCATTAGTTCTGAGTAGATTATAACAGAATATTTGTCGTTTATCGGGAAAATTAACTATAATATATTATGTATACAAACAATTGCCTACAACGCCGTAACGAAATGCCTGCGGTGAAAGAAAGAAAAACTCATAAACGAAACCAAATATCGGTGCAAGGACTTATAGAATTGCGACAAACGAAAATCAAAAACCATACCGCAGACGTAGATTTGTCGCTTTTAAAACATCTGAAAAATTTTTATGGAAAAGATATTAAAGTCTCTGATATTGACAAAAACTTTTGCCAACTTTTTGTTCAATATCTTGTAAACGAAGTTCGTATCAAACCAAACAGTGCCAAAACTTATCTGCAAAAGCTCCATGCCATTTTGCAAGAAGCAGTGGAAATGAATTTTATATCACACAATCCTATGCCTCCGATAAACAAACTTATTCCCAAAATATCGAGCAAAGAAAAAGAATATTTGACAACCAACGAAATACTGAGGTTGCAAAAATGTGAATGCCCACATATTGTTACCAAACTCGCATTTCTTTTCTCATGCTATACAGGTCTACGCCTATCAGATATTGAAACTCTTAAATGGTCAGACATGCAGAAACAAAACAACTTATACATACTGATAAAAACTCAGGTAAAAACATCTACAGAAGTTCGTGTGCCTCTAAATAAACAAGCTATAAAAATACTTAAAATAGTGCAAGATAAAAAACTATCAAACGATGGAAACGTATTTCCAATGAATTCCCGTACTACCATCGCTTCCGATCTTAGAGCATGGGCTAAGAATGCCGGAATAGACAAACATATTACTTTCCATGTATCGAGGATTAGTTTTGTAACACTATCAATTGCAGCCGGAATAAACATATATGTAGTTTCCAAATTATGCGGACACAGTAATGTGAAAACCACACAAATATATGCCCGAATGATAGATCGCACCTATATTGATGCCGTTATCTTGTTTGAAAACTTTTTTGAACAGAAGACAATAAACAGAAATAAACAGAAAAAGGTTGCCCTTATTTTGTAAACATCTAGATATTTGGTTTGTGAATTAGCAAATATCTGTCAGTAAATTAGTCTATTAAAATTTATTCTTTATTTTATTTTATTACTGTCCGCTAAAACTTATGTCTAAACATAAAACTAAAAGGCTGGCTTCGATTTTGAAGTTCAGCCTTTTTTAATTATATTAGAGTTGCCACACTAAAATATAATTATGAGCAAAAGTACACATTTTTTCGGACAGCCGGTATATGGACAATTAATAAAAAGACTTAATAAGGA
>JAGCLZ010000032.1 GCA_017646685.1 Bacteroidales bacterium
GATACTTATGGAGGCCTCTGAATCACCTCCTGATGAGGTATAAATTAATAAAGGGGGGCTTGCTTAAGAAAAATAAACTCCCAATCTTTGTAATTCAGAAGATTGGGAGCAATATGTCATGTTTAGCGGACAGTAATAATTGTCATTACATTTCAATAGTCCATCGTAAATATTCCATTACCTATACCAGATATTATGCACTCATACAATTGGCATCAGCTTTCACTTTCTTTACCAATCCTTGAAGTACAGTTCCTGGACCTACTTCAATAAATTGTTCAGCACCATCAGCAATCATGTTTTGTACAGTTTTGGTCCAACGCACGGGAGCAGTAAGTTGTGCTATAAGATTGTTTTTTATGGTTTGAGGGTCGGTAAACGGAGTTGCGATAACGTTTTGATAAACTGGGCAACATGGTTCAACAAAAATTGTACGCTCTATGGCTTCAGACAATTCTAGGCGTGCAGGTTCCATAAGTGGAGAGTGAAATGCACCACCTACATTCAACGGCAATGCACGTTTTGCGCCGGCTGCTTTAAGCAGTTCGCAAGCTTTTTTTATACCTTCCATCGAACCTGAAATTACCAATTGTCCAGGACTGTTATAATTGGCAGGAACTACTACCTCATCAGTTATTGTTTTACAAATATCTTCCACCGTAGCATCGTCTAATCCAAGTATTGCCGCCATTGTAGATGGTTTTAATTCACACGCTTTCTGCATTGCATTTGCACGTGCTATAACAAGTTTCAATCCGTCTTCAAACTTCATGGCACCTGCTGCTACAAGGGCAGAAAATTCTCCCAACGAGTGTCCGGCCACCATATCGGGTTTAAAATCGGTACCCATACTTGCAGCCAATATTGTCGAATGTAAGAATATTGCAGGCTGCGTTACTTTGGTTTGTTTTAGATCTTCGGCTGTTCCAGAAAACATCATATCTGTTATACGAAAACCTATAATATCATTTGCTATCTCAAACAATTCTTTACACTTCGAATTATTGTCGTACAATTCTTTTCCCATACCCACAAATTGGGCTCCCTGACCGGGAAATACGTATGCTTTTTTCATTTTTTATTAGTGTTTTTGTTTATAAATACATTATTAATAAGCGTATTACATATTTATTATGGTTATAAAGGTTTCTGCAAAGATACATAAATAATTATGAATATCATCTATAGCAATTCTACCAATAGAGATATTTTTCTACATCCGCCTCGGTTATAATATCATCACAAAATACATACAATCGTTCTATTGCGTTTTCCAATTCTCTTACATTGCCAGACCAAGCATAGTTTTTCATCTTTTCCATAGCTTCATCACTTATCACCAAATTGCGTTCGTTTGCTTTTATCAGGCTGTCAAGAAAATAATCTGCTAAAATAGGTATATCTTCTTTCCTTTCGCGAAGCGATGGTACTCTTATCTCTATCACACTAAGCCTATGAAACAAGTCTTCTCTGAATCGACCTTCTGCAATTTCTTTTTTCAAATTCTTATTCGTTGCCGATATCACTCGCACATCAATAGGTATAGATTTTTCACCACCTACCCTTGTAATCTTTTTTTCTTGCAACGCTCTCAATATCTTTGCTTGCGCTGCCATACTCATATCTCCTATTTCATCTAAAAAAAGTGTTCCTCCATCGGCTTGTTCAAAATCACCTTTATGCATTTTTATCGCAGAAGTAAATGAACCTTTCTCATGCCCGAATAATTGGCTTTCAATAAGCTCAGAAGGTATAGCTGCACAATTTACCGTAATAAACGGCCTATCCCTTCGTTTGCTAAACTCGTGCAACATCTGTGCCACCAATTCTTTCCCAACTCCATTTTCCCCTGTTATTAGAACCTTTTCGTTCGTTGGAGCCACACGTTCTGCCAGTTTTATCATATCTTTCAGTTTTTCCGACTGGCCTATCATTTTTGTGAAATTAGACGAAGATTCTTGCAAACGAATGCGTTTCTTTGACTTTATGTCTTGTGCCTGTACAGTTTCTTGCGTGTTCAACAATTCGTTTATGGAATGAAGCAACTTATTAATATCTATAGGTTTTTGCACCATATAGCTAGCTCCTCCTCTCATATATTTTACCACTGTATCCAAATCAAAATCCCTCATGATTACTATAAAAGGCACATCATTTTCCACTTTCCTCAGTTTGTCCATCAATGTAAGAGTATCCATATCTTCATGTTGAATGTCTGACAAAACTACATCGTAATTGCAGGTACATATTCTTTCGAATGCCGAACTACCAGTATCCTCCACATCAACATGAAAAGACTCATATTCAAGAAGTTCTTTTAACGAGGTTCTAACCGCATATTCTGAATCTACTAACAATAGTTTTCGCATATACTTCTATTAATCTTTATAATAACCATCCAAACTTGATTTGTATAAAATCATTTGCATGAAACAACATCTTTAGCTGAAAGTTTCAATTCTTTAATAAACCATTTGAGATAATCATACATTCATAGCATATATGTCTCATATCATTTTTGTATTTTGGCTGAAGTATACCTCTGTCGCACCTACTCCGTATTTTGCCATTGAGGCATCGAAATAATGTAACCCTTTGTATTTTTTCAACTCCTTAATTATTTCATTTTTAAGAATACCAGATCCAACACCATGTATGAATATAACCTTTTGTACATGATTAACTATAGCATCATTCAAACATTTACGAAAAAAATCCATCTGTATTTCAAACTTCGAACGATCGTCCAAGTCGCTACAATCTGGATACAATGCTTCGATATGCAAATCTACCTCAGCAACATTAGGCTCAATAAAATATTGTTCCAAAACATTGTCAGGATTTATCAACTTGGTTTTGCGTATCACTATAGGTTCTTGCTGAACATCTTCTTTGTCGACTATCGTCTCTTTTGACTTTTCATCTATTGTAGCAATAGTATTGACATTTGATAGTTTTGCCAAAGATATCAATAACGCCTTTGCAGACAAACATCCTATTTCAACATAGCTTTCTTCTTTATAAAAACGCGAACCCTTTACTTTGAAATCGGCCGACACTGTGTTCAATACCGTTTTGCCACTATCATAATGAAACATTCCTTGTACAATTCCCTTCATCCAAAGATCTATGCTTTCTCGACCAATAGTATCAATATACATTTTGCTTTCGGGAGCAATAGCACTATAATCGATTCCTTCGAAAGCTGTTTCGCTTTGTAGGAAAATGCTTGCCAAAAATGTATAAGGCGTTCTGTTGACTATATACACATCCATATCACCAGTTATAAGCCAACGCTGTTCGTGAGGAACAAAGGCCAAATATATACCTTTGTCTATGTTTCTCATTTCGGGAATTGGGCGTAATGCGGATATAGTATCCTCATCATAGCTTTCCGTATCCTGATGCTGTATAGTTTGCTTTGTAGGGACGTTTACTTCTATATCCTGCTCAAAGAGTTTTCCGGCTCCCTGCATCGGTTCCACCTTTATTAAGTCTTTTACCAAAGTGGGTATATCAAAACCAGTATCGTCGGTTACATTTACTATCTGTGAAGAAACTATTTTGGTAACAACTCCTCCTCCTATTTGATTTAAAAACTTTACTTTATCACCTACTTTCAATTTCATAATCTATAAGTTTATTATTTTATTTGCAAGATCATTAAAGTCAACCCCATCAAAATTACCCGAACTCATCAGTAATAAATTGGCATTAGTCCAATCCATATCCACAATATCGGTCATTAATTGATTAGAATCGGTATATACTTTTATACTGTCGTTTTCGAATGCCTCCTGCACTCTTTGAGAATCTAAAGGAGGCAACTTCTTATGCTCGATAGCATGAGGGTTGAAATAAACCACCGCCTCATCGGCAACATCCATACTGCCTGCATACTGCGATAGGAAAGCCGCGGTTAGACTGCTAAAAGTATGCAGTTCCATACATGCCACCAACTTACGGGTAGGATACTGTTCCTTCATAGCCGATATGGTAGCCCTCAACTTTGATGGTGCATGAGCAAAATCCTTGTAAACAGCAGTACAATTATTCTTTTTAACCAACTCCAAACGTTTGGATGCACCTTTAAATGATGTTATAGCATTATAGAAGACTTCATCGGCTACTCCCAAATAACGGCATACATTCATAGCACCCATAAGGTTAAGCAAATTATGAGTACCAAATATCTGAAGTGGCACTTTTGTTTCGCCTACAAGAAGTTTGGTAACACCATCTTCGACAACAAAGTTTGGTACATTGTATGGTATTGATTCTATATCAGCCCGACAGTTTTCGCCTATCGCCTTTACATTTTCATCGTTAGCACAATATATAAGTTTTCCACTTGGAGTAATAAGATTTGCAAACTTCACAAACTGATCCTTGTAAATCTCAAACGTTGGAAAAACATTAATATGATCCCATGCTACGCCACTTACAAGTGCAATATCCGGTTTATACAAATGAAATTTTGGACGGCGATCTATTGGCGAAGTAAGATATTCATCTCCTTCGAGTACCATCACACCGGCATCGTCACTCAATTGTACCATTACCTCGAAACCTTCGAGCTGCGCACCTACCATATAGTCGGCTTTAATACCGGCATATTGCAAGACATGTAATATCATGGCAGTAATGGTAGTTTTTCCATGACTGCCACCAATCACTACCCTCTTCTTGTGCTTAGACTGCTCATAAAGGTATTCAGGATATGAAAATATCTTAATACCAAGCTCTTTGGCTCGTATAAGTTCTGGATTATCTATTCGTGCATGCATACCAAGTATCACAGCATCCAAATCCGATGTTATACGATCAGGATTCCAACCTATGCTATTAGGTAGCAGACCATATTTAGCCAATCTAGATTTTGCAGGGTCAAATATCTCATCATCAGACCCTGATACTCTATAGCCTTTTAAGTGTAAGGCTATGGCAAGATTGTGCATCGCACTACCGCCAATGGCAATGAAGTGTACTCTTGTCATAATGTGTATACTATCTGTATTTTCGTGCAAAGTTACTGTTTTTTTTCTAATCCAAAGATATTTTTGGTAGAAAAGAGTAAAAATAATAGATATTCATAGAAAAAGATTCAACAGAAGTTAATAAAAATACAAAGCTAATAAAAAGATTTACAAAGTATTACACCTCATTGACAGGAATCTATATCCCTGTATATGTTTAATGACTATTTTTTACAATTTTTACTAGTGAAACATTCCAAAACAACATTTTTTACACAGCAAAATATCAACAAAGAGTAATATTTCTATTGGAAAAAACAGCAAAACAGTATCAAGCAAAACAGTAATGTATTTCACATCGAGAAGTATAAAATATCTACAAAGAAAAAATACAGATATTATAGACAAAAAGAGACCTAAACTAGAACAAAATAATAATAGCCAAAATATTTAAGCACTAAAAATTGTTTATCCAACAAAAACTTGCTACCTTTGCCCTTTGAAATAAAAGATCAAAAAGTATATAAAAGACTAATTATTAATTAAAAACAATATAATATGTCAGAAAAAATAATGGACAAGATCCCTGCAGGCGTTGTATGGGGCGACCAATTACAAGAGATATTCCGCATAGCCAAAGCCAATCATTTTGCTTTGCCCGCTGTGAATGTTGTTGGAACTGACTCCGTAAATGCAGTTATGGAAGCAGCAAAACAAGCCAACTCTCCTATCATGGTTCAATTTTCAAACGGTGGTGCAATATTCTATGCCGGAAAATCACTACCAAGTACCGAAGCCGCTGTAGCAGGTGCTGTTTCAGGTGCTATGCACGTTCATCAAATGGCCAAACATTATGGCGTGCCCGTAATTATTCATACAGACCATGCTGCAAAAAAACTATTGCCTTGGATAGATGCTTTGCTTGATGAGGGTGAAAAGTTTTTTGCTGCTCACGGCAAACCGTTGTTCAGTTCTCACATGCTTGACCTTTCGGAAGAGCCTTTGAAAGAAAACATTGAGATATGCAAGAAATATCTTGCACGTATGGACAAGATAGGTATGACGTTAGAAATAGAACTTGGTATCACCGGAGGAGAAGAAGATGGCGTTGATAATACAGGCATTGACTCGTCGCGTCTTTACACTCAACCCGAAGATGTAGCCTACGCATACGAAGAACTTTCAAAAATAAGCAAACGTTTCACAATAGCAGCATCGTTTGGAAATGTCCATGGTGTGTACAAACCGGGCAATGTAAAACTTGAACCTATCATACTTCACAACTCGCAAAAGTATATCCAAGAAAAGTTCAACACCGAAGAAAACCCTGTAAGCTTTGTATTCCACGGCGGTTCGGGCTCGGAACCTGCAAAGATAGCTGAAGCATTGCAATACGGCGTGGTAAAAATGAACATAGATACGGATACTCAATGGGCTATGTGGGAAGGTGTTATGGATTACTACAAAGCTAAGGAAGCATACCTACAAGGTCAGATAGGTAACCCCGAAGGCGATGATAAACCTAACAAGAAATATTACGATCCCCGTGCTTGGTTACGTAAAGGTGAAGAAAGCATTGTAAATCGTTTGCAAGTAGCTTTTAAAGACTTAAATGCTTTAAACAGAAATTAATATTACCGTTTTTATTTTGAGGGTTCTCTACGCGAGAATCCTCTTTTTTTTAATAGATCAACATCAAAAAATATTACCATGAAATGCCTTCGAATTGTAGCACTGACATTATGTGTAGCGCTGTATAGCCAAACATCATACTCTCAGAACTTTGATGTAAATACATTGGTAAGTATTCAGAACAGCAGAACTCCTTTTATGAATAAAGCTATGGAGGGAATATCGTTTTCGGCATATATAGCAAGTCCGACAATACCCATAGGATTAATATCAATAGGACTAGCTACAAACAATAACGATGCGACAATAGGAGGACTGCAAATAGGAGCCGGCATACTGCTATCTACCGCTACAACCATTGCTATGAAAGAGTTATTTCAACGGCCTCGCCCTTATGACAGCCACCCCGATATGCTACACCCTTTGGGTCGTGAAAGTTCATACTCATTCCCTTCGGGACATACATCGTCGGCTTTTGCTACAGCCACATCACTAAGCCTTCAGTTTCAGAAGTGGTACATCACAGTGCCGGCATTCTTGTGGGCTGCCACCGTGGGATACTCACGCATGTACCTTGGCGTACACTATCCTTCCGATGTGCTTATAGGCATAGTGGTGGGAATGACCACTGCATACCTATCGTACAAAATACAGCAATGGATAAAACCTCAAGTACAAATACCCATATCCATACGTTTCTAACTATCATATAACATGAGTTTTAGTAAACAGTATAGCATCCTTCCAACCATATTAAACCCAACAGACTTGACAACCGAAATTTTCCTCGTGATGTAGACAA